>DNNV01000397.1 GCA_003497505.1 Clostridiales bacterium
TCTCAGAGACCTGCGTGTGAAGCCCTTGATATCAGTATTGTCAATATAAATATTTCCTTCCTCTGTTTCATAGAAGCGGGGAATCAGGTGGCACAGTGTTGTTTTTCCTCCTCCTGAGGGTCCTACGAAGGACACGGTTTTTCCTGCTTCTATGCTGAATGAAATATCCTTCAAAACTTCCTTGTGGTTGTCATAGGAGAATGAAACATTGTCAAATTTAATTTCGCCCTCCACAGAATCTATATCTCTTGCTCCCGGGTCATCCTGCTCTGTTTCTTTGTCCATAACCTCAATGAAGCGTCTGAAGCCCGAAATACCGGATTGATACTGCTCAACAAAGTTTATTAGCTTTCGTATTGGATTTAAAAAGTTTCCTATATACAATATGAAGGCAGCGAAATCTCCGAAGTTTATCCATCCCTTGAAGAAGAAAATACCGCCTGTGCTGAGCACCAATAAATTTAGAAAGTCTATTATGAAGGAGGAGCCCACGTGGAATTCGGCCATTACCTTGTATGCCTTTTTCCTTGCATGCTGGAACTTCTTGTTGTTGTTTTCAAACTTTTCAATTTCATTTTCCTTGTTGCTGAATGCCTTTGAAACTCTGATGCCTGAAATGCTGTTTTCAATGGTTGCATTTACTTCACCTATGGTTTCTCTTGTTTCCATAAAGGAATCCGACATTCTTACTCTTAGCTTCATTGCAAAAAACACAAGGAATGGAATTACTGAAAACACTATGAGGGCTAGAGGAAGGTTGATGGTGCTCAATGCTATGAATGAGCCTATGAGCATTACAATTGAAACGAATAAATCCTCGGGACCGTGGTGTGCAAGCTCCGATACGTCCATAAGGTCGTTTATGATTCTGGATGAAAGTGTCCCGGTCTTGCTGTCATCAAAGAAAACGAAGGGAAGGTCCTGAAGATGCTCGAATATATCCTTTCTCATTCGCGCCTGCATCATTACTCCCATTATGTGACCGTAATATGTTATGTAGTAATTCAGTCCAACCTTCAGCAGGTATATTAATCCTAAAATAACCAGCCAGGTAACCATAACCTGAAGCTGTTGGTTTGGAACATATATGTTGATTATGTTACGTGTTATGAGAGGATAAAATAAATCGCATATGGCTAATGTAAATGCACAGATCATATCTATGATGAATATTTTTTTAATTGGTTTTGGTTTGTAGTACGAAATAAATCTTTTTATCATATAGTCATTTTTCTCCTGTTTTGAATTTAGAACAAATATGCGCAGTCCCGAAGTACAGCGCAATGGCAGCAAGATCAAGCAACAAAATTATGATGATATTGATTTTGACAAAGCTGCAGGTTATTGCTGTGGCAGAAAGCACAAGCAGCATAATTGCTGTGGCAGCAGCGGAAGCCTTTATTTTAAGAAGCTTTTCGGCTAAGATGCCTGCACCTCTTGCATGCATCAAAAGGCTAATAAGTATTACAGGGAGAGCGTATCCTATACCTTCCTTAACAACCGAAGAACCCTGAGTAAAAATAAATATTGCAGCTGCCAGAACGGCATATCCGAACCATCTTTTCTGCTGAAACTCTTTTAATTTTTTCTGGCGCATTTCATACATGGCACACCTCATATGTAATTTATATAATAATATCACTTATTTAATTCTTTTTCAACGTACAAAAGGGCAATTTTGTTCCGCTTTGCAATATATTATTGACTTTTTTATGAAATTATGGTACTACTATAGGGGCTTACGGTAATATTGTTTTTCAAAATTTATTACAGGCACATTAATGGTTTGATTATAAAGGCTGAAAAAAGGTAAAATATTAAGTAAGTGTTCAGTAAAAGATATTTTTATAAATTTTATTAACTGAAAGGATTATATGATGAAAAAATCGATAGCAACATTACTTATTGCGGCTGTATTGACTATGCTTTCAATGACAGCATGCACAAATCAGGAAAACACTCCAAAGGGCGCAGGCGAAGTCAAGACAGGCCTTACCATGGGCTACACCACGGAACCGGAAGGTCTCGACCCTCACAGAACTGCTGCAGCTTCCACATTTACGGTTACAAACAACATATATGATACACTGGTGGGCGTAACATCCGACTGGCAGATAGTGCCCAGACTGGCCACAGACTGGAAACTCTCAGATGACGGAATGGAAATTACGTTCAATTTAAGAGATGATGTCAAATTCCACAATGGCAGGCAGATGAATGCAGAGGACGTTGTATTTTCATTTAACAGGCTTAAGGATGCTGAAAGCCCCAGAGCGAGAGATTACGAAAATATCAAGGTAGAGGCTGTAGGTGATTATTCCGTAAAATTCACAACGGAAAAGCTTGATGTTGAGCTTTTGAAAAACTTCGCATATCCGTGGGCGGCGGTTGTACCACAGGAAGCAGTTGAAAACCTCAAGACGCAGCCCGTAGGAACAGGTGCATTCACACTGAAGGAATGGATTCCTCAGCAGCATCTTACACTCCAGAGAAACGACAATTACTACGGTGACAAAGCAAAGCTGGAAACAATAAAGCTGGTTATCCTGCCTGATGCAACATCCATGATGGCGAGCTTCCAGACAGGAAATTTAGATATAATACCTCTGAACGGGGATCAGGTTACAATAGTTGAGGGCAATCAGGACTACAAGGTTATTTCCGAACCCATGAATGCCGTACAGATTATGTCCCTGAATACAAACAATAAAATATTGTCCGACGAAAGAGTGAGAAGAGCAATGGCAATGGCCATAAAGAAGGATGATGTAATAGCGGCAGCCATGTTCGGCTATGGCGATGCAATAGGCTCACACCTGCCTCCAACTTCACCGGATTATTATGATGCAAACAGCATCATAGAATACAATCCTGAAAAAGCCAAGGAGCTTCTGAAGGAAGCGGGCTATGAAAACGGATTTGACATTAAGATGGCTCTTCCGAAAAACTACCAGCTTCACGTGGATGCGGGACAGGTAATAGCAGACCAGCTGAGCAAAATAGGAATCAATGTTAAAATAGATATAATTGAATGGGGAACATGGCTCAGCGAGGTTTACGGAGCCAAGAATTTTGAGACAACCGTTGTGGGACATACGGGCAGACTTGATTCATACGCATTTCTGTCAAGATACAAATCCGACAGCAACGATTATATAAGCCTGAGGACAGGCGAGGTTGACGAGCTTCTGGACAGGTCAAGACAGGAGCTGGACGAAGGAAAGAGAAAAGAAATATATAAAGAAATACAGATTATACTGGCAAACAAGCTGCCTGCAATTTATCTTGAAACACCGCGCACAATGCTTGCTTTGCAGAAAAATGTAGAAGGCATGGGAATATTCCCTCTGGACTTCTATGATTTCAAGGAAGTATATTTTACTGAATAATCAGGTGAAGTATGTTAAGATATGTAATAAACAGAGTTAAAAGTTCAATAATTGTACTGCTAATGGTTTCCGTGATTACATTTTTTGTGCTCATGATAGTTCCGGGAGACCCGGCGCAATTAATTTTAGGCACAGATGCAACACCTGAGATGATTGCAGACCTTCACAGGGCAATGGGTCTCGACAGACCTGTTTACCAGCAGTATTTCAGCTGGCTTGTAAATCTGATGAAGCTTGATATGGGAACATCCTATGTGTACGGAAAGTCAGTGACATCATTGATAGTAAATGCTCTGCCTGTTACATTGTCAATTGCTGTGTATGCAATGGCTGTGGCAGCTCTTTTCGCCTTTACAGCAGGCATAATTGCGGCAGTTAAAAAAGATAAATTTGCAGATTATTTTTCAAGAAGCATCATGCAGCTTGGATCAGCCATTCCTTCCTTCTGGATAGGAATGGTTTTTATTGTTTTTTTTGGACTTAGAATGAAGATCTTTCCCGTGTCCGGCTTTGTTCCCATCAGCAGCGGATTTTTGGGATTTATTAAAAGTATAACACTTCCTGCCGTTGTTCTTGCCATAGGTGAGACAGGAATACTGCTGCGCATAGTCAGAAGCTCCATGCTTGATTCACTGAAGCAGGATTACATGGATATGGCGAAAATAAAGGGACTGGGTGCGGGAAAAATATATTTTAAGTATGCTCTCCGGGGTGCCTTAATTGCTCCTGTTACAATTATGGGAATGCAGTTTGCAAAGCTTGCGGGAGGCACAGTGGTGGTTGAAACAATATT
>DNNV01000306.1 GCA_003497505.1 Clostridiales bacterium
TACAATTGAAGCTTATCAAAGCAAATAATAATAGATTGTTGATTTTTATATCATTCTTAAGCTTCGGTTAATATTCCATGACTATAATATATATAAAGTATAAATATTATGATTAATATTAATTAACGGAGGAAAAATGAAAGAACAGAAAAATACAAAAAAACCATTCATATATTATTACGGAATAATGATACTTGTGTTGATAATATTAAATACGTTTGTAGTTCCATACTACAATAAGCTTACATCTAAGGTGGAGGAAGTTGATTATAGCACATTTCTTTCAATGATTGAGAATGGAGATGTGACAACTGTTAAGATATATGATAAGCAGATAGCATTTCTATCCAAATCCAATGAAGGAACCATGTATATAGCAGGTAAGATGGATGATCCGAGCCTGATTGACAGGTTGCATGCTTCGGAAATCGCTACGGGAAATGAAATAAAGTTTTCAAGGGAGGTGCCTGAAGAACATTCAACACTGTTGAATGCAATGCTTGGATGGCTGCTGCCGCTAGCAATATTTATTCTGCTGGGTCAACTGCTTTCAAAACAGATGCAGAAAAAAATGGGTTCTGGAGCAATGCAGTTTGGAAAGAGCAACGCAAAGGTTTATGTTGAGGCGCAGACTGGAAAAAGATTTGAGGATGTTGCGGGACAGGATGAGGCAAAGGAAGCGTTGACGGAAATAGTCGATTTTCTCCACAATCCTGCCAAGTATGAGGAGATTGGTGCAACAATGCCCAAGGGAGCATTGCTTGTGGGGCCTCCGGGAACAGGAAAAACCTTGCTGGCAAAGGCTGTGGCCGGTGAGGCGAAGGTGCCATTTTTCTCCATATCCGGTTCGGAGTTTGTAGAAATGTTTGTTGGAATGGGAGCCGCAAAGGTAAGAGACCTATTCAAGCAGGCTCAGGAAAAGGCTCCGTGCATCGTGTTTATAGATGAAATAGATACAATAGGAAAGAAAAGAGATACTGCGGGAGGCATCGGCGGAAATGATGAAAGAGAGCAGACATTGAATCAGCTTCTGACAGAAATGGACGGCTTTGACGGTAAAAAGGGCGTTGTCATACTTGCTGCTACCAACAGGCCGGAATCTCTTGATAAAGCTTTACTCAGACCGGGACGTTTTGATAGAAGAATACCGGTGGAGCTTCCTGACTTGGCGGGGCGTGAGGCCATACTCAAGGTTCATGCAAAGAGAGTGCAGCTTGAGGATAATGTGGATTTCAACGCAATAGCCAGAGCTACGGCGGGAGCCAGCGGCGCAGAGCTTGCAAACATCATAAATGAGGGAGCGTTGCGGGCGGTTAAAAACGGAAGAAACAAAACATCTCATGAGGATCTTGAAGAGGCTGTTGAGGTTGTAATCGCCGGATATCAGAGAAAAAATGCCGTGATTTCTCCCAAGGAAAAGAAAATAGTAGCTTATCACGAAATAGGCCATGCATTGGTTGCCGCAAAGCAAACAGAATCGGCACCTGTTCATAAAATTACCATAATTCCGCGTACATCGGGAGCATTGGGATATACAATGCAGGTCGCTGAGGAAGAACAGTTTTTATTATCAAAGGAAGAGGCCTTCAATAAAATAGTCACATTTACGGGAGGACGTGCCGCTGAGGAGGTTGTATTCAATACATTTACAACAGGAGCTTCAAACGATATAGAGCAATCCACAAAGCTGGCAAGAGCAATGGTAACCAGGTATGGAATGAGTGAGGAATTCGACATGATGGCGCTGGAAAGTGTGAACAATCCTTATCTTGGGGGAGAATCATCACTGGCGTGCTCATCGGTGACTTCAAGCAAGATAGATGATGAGGTTCTTAGAATAATCAAGAGTGCACATGAAAAGGCAATCAATATTCTTAAGGAAAATGCAAACAAGCTCCATGAGCTGGCAAATTATCTGCTGGAAAAGGAAACAATCACCGGCGATGAATTTATGGAAATATTAAATAGAGCGTAATAGCCTGAGAGGTGCGTATGAGGGATGAAATTTTAAAAAGAGAGCTCTGGGATATGGCGAGAAATATAACCACAAGCCTGCAGACGGCGTTCAGACCAATAATGGACGCTCATGGGCTCACATCAATGCAGGGCAGAATATTGGCTGCCGTCAAGGAATGTGATGACGTCAGCATAGGTACCATATCGAAAATTATTGATACATGCAGCAGCAATGCTTCAAGCATGTGCAAAAAATTGGAGAAAGACGGATTTATAGTAAGAAAAAGAAGCAGTCTGGATGAAAGAGTTGTGGAGCTTAGGCTTACGGAAAAGGGCGAAAGTGTATTGGGAGAAATAAACGACAGGCTCAAGGAGAGCTATGGGCCAATAATAGACAGCAGGACGGATGAAGAATTTGACCTGATAATAAGGGGAATTAATTTACTGAATGAACTTCTGAAGGAGTTTGAAAAAATAAATGACAAAAAAATATAAAATATTACACAGTACCCCCAAAAATATATTTTGTTTCCGAATAATATTACTGTAGTCGAATAGCCCCCCTAGTAGAGATATTATTCTTTACTCTAAAAGATGACCTCATAAATTTGAGGTCATCTTTGTTTTTTAATTTGCACGCAATTAATATGTTCTAACCACATAAAATAACATAAATCTGTACCTTTTGAAAATGTCAGGATACGGATATAATATAGTACAAAATCTATTATACGAGGAAATAATTATGAAAAATGTTCCTAAGGTAGCGGCAATACATGACATGTCAGGCATGGGAAGATGCTCCATGACGGTTATAATGCCCATTATTTCAGCTTTGGGCTGTCAGGTATGCCCCTTGCCCACAGCACTTTTGAGCAACCATTCTGAGTTTAAGCACTTTTATTTTTTCGATTTTACCGATCACATTGAGGAATATTACAGCAACTGGGAAAAAAACAATGCTGAATTTGATTGCCTTTACAGTGGGTTCATAGGTTCTGAGAAGCAGATTGACATTTTAACAGACATAATTGACAGAATGAGAAAGAAGAATAATCCCATGGTAGTTGTGGACCCTG
>DNNV01000195.1 GCA_003497505.1 Clostridiales bacterium
TTAACATTTCTGCAAGTTACAATGTTTTGTTCTTCAGCATAGAGACTTCAGCAGTAAAAATTTATAAAAAAATAGCATCTTCGGCGGCACGAATAAATTATAAAAAAATACTGCAAAGTGAGTTGTTTGAAAGTGACTACAGTGCATTTTTAGGAGCTGCTAATGAATTCAGCAATCACAAATTAAAGGTTATCGAAGCTGCAGGAATGAGCGTAAGAGACATTGCCTCTGTGGCATTGCAAAACAAAGCAGACATAATTTTTATTGATTATCTGCAAATTGTCTCTGACAAAACAGCCAAAAGCGGATATGAAAGGGTTTCAAATATATCAAGAGAATTGCATACCTTCGCTCAAAAAGAAAAAATAACAGTGGTTGCACTTTCTCAGTTAAAGAGAACAGACAATAATCAACCCACAATGTCGGACCTTAGAGAGTCAGGGCAAATAGAGCAGGATGCTGATGCAATCATCTTCATTCATAACCCAAGGACGGTTGAAGAAACGCAAGATATAAGCCAACAATTCCGTGAGGTTATAATCGGCAAGAACAAGCAAGGTGAAATTGGAGCAATAGACTATAAATTTTACGGAAGCATTCAAACATTCAAGGAGGATTAAAGCAATGACTTCACATGAGGATGGTGAGGATAATGAAAGCAATATTTGAAGGAGCGAAAATAAAGGTATGGTTTAAAACTGTATCTACTTCAAGAAATTTCTATAATGTTGCTGAGATAGTCCAGGAAGGAAATGCGGTGTTAATAAAGACCGGAAACGGAGATCAGCACCTGTTGAACTTTGAGAATGTGAACATGATAGAAGAAATCGAATAGGAGGGCAAATGGAACTTTACCACGACCATTTTCAAAATTATAAGAGATACAACATACCCAAGGCACAGTTGATAATCGCTGATATACCCTACAACATAGGCAATAATGCTTTCGCAAGCTCTCCAAGCTGGTATAAAGACGGTAATAACAAAAACGGAGAAAGCGAACTTGCAGGGAAACAATTCTTTGATACAGACAAAGATTTTAAGATACCGGAGTTCATGCACTTTGTAAGCACGATGTTAAAGAAAGAGCCGAAGGAAGCGAAACAAGCAGGCTGCATGATAGTGTTCTGCGAGTTTGAACAACAGTTCATGCTGATAGAGAAGGGTAAGGAATACGGATTTAATCATTACATAAACCTCGTTTTTAGAAAAAACTACTCAGCGCAAGTTTTAAAGGCAAACATGAAAATCGTCGGAAACTGTGAATATGCAGTGTTGCTTTATAGAGACAAGCTACCAAAATTCAACAACGACGGCAAGATGATCTTTAATGGAATTGATATTCCTGAAAATTATTGCTTCGATTACGAACGGGACACGGGAACGGTAAAAATCCATCCAACGCAGAAGAGTATTTATGTAATAAAAAACCTGATAGAAATTTTTACTGATGTTGGGGACGTAGTAATTGATCCGACAGCAGGAAGCGGAGTTACACTTCTTGCTGCAGAACAGCTTGGAAGAAAAGCATACGGATTTGAGATTAAAAAACAGTTTTTCGATGGTTTTAATAATGAGTTGGCTAAGAATGTTCAGACTTCGATTTACAATATTAAATAATTTGAGAGGTAATTTATGAATAGTGTAGTTTTAATTGGAAGATTATCAAAGGACCCCGAGCTAAGTTTTGTACCATCATCAGGGCTGGCAGTGGCAAAAGTTAATTTAGCAGTAGATAAAGACATGTCAAAGGATAAGAAAGAAGAAGCTAAGCAGCAAGGGAAAGCGACAGCTGACTTCATACAGGTAACTATATTCGGCAAGCAAGCGGAGAATGTAGCTAACTACCTTTCAAAAGGCAGCCAATGCGCAGTACACGGCCGCATAAATACAGGCAGTTACACCACACAGACGGGGGAAAAGAGATATACAACAGATGTTATAGCTGACAGAGTGGAATTTATCGGACAAGCTAAGCAGCAGAATAATAATTTTGATGATATGCCGGATATATTTGAGCCAGCGGATCCGAATGATGTGCCTTTTTAGCGGAATGAGGTGATAAATTGATTAAGTTTACAGTACCAGGAGAACCAAAAGGAAAAGGGCGTCCTAAATTCAGCAGTCAAGGGGAATTTGTAAAAGCATACACGCCTGAGACTACTGTCAATTATGAAAACTGGGTCAAGATATGCTTTCAAGAAGCAAAGCAGCAAATGCTTACAGGGCAGCTGAATGCCGAATTAAAATGCTTTTACTCTATACCTAAGAACTTTACAAAGAAAAAGAGAGAGGATGTCTCTAATTGCATTTTAAGACCTACAAAGAAGCCGGACATAGATAATATATGCAAGATAATATTTGACAGTCTTAACGGTCTTGCGTATGCGGATGATAAGGATATTGTGGGCTGCAAAGTAGATAAGTATTACGATGATAACCCAAGGGTTGAAGTAGAAATATGGATGGTGTGAAATGAAAGCCGGTGACTGGGAGATCGGAAGAGCG
>DNNV01000084.1 GCA_003497505.1 Clostridiales bacterium
GCCTTGCTGCATCCGGAACACCCTGCGCAGCCTGAACCGTTCTTTTTTTGTTTTTTCATAAATACAATTATTCCTGCTACAATTGCTGCAATAACAGAAACTATAATAATATCAGCTGTGTTCATAATTACCTCCTACATGAACAATCCGCTCACCTGGTAAACGACCGCTCCCACTACATATGCGGTACCTGTCTGGTATAAAGCTGTAAGAACCGCATACTTCATTGATCCAAGCTCTCTTTTAGTGGCTGCAAATGCTGCTATGCAAGGCATATAAAGCAGACAGAATGTCAGAAACGCAAATGAGCTCCTTGGAGTAAATATTGCGCTCAGAGCCGATGCAAGCTGTACATCAGTTGCAGCTCCCGTCAGCACGGACAATGTGCTGACAACCGCCTCCTTAGCCGCAAAGCCTGTAAAAAGAGCTGTCGATGCTCTCCAGTCATTGAAACCCAGGGGTATAAATGCAGGCGATATGAGTGAGCCCACTGAAGCAAGTATGCTGTATGAACTGTCATCCACCATGTCTAAGGACCAGTTAAATCTTTGTAAAAACCATATAACAATGGACCCAAGAAAAATTACCGTAAATGCTCTCTGCACAAAATCCATACCCTTTTCCCACATACCCAGCAGCACGCTTCTTCTCGAAGGAACTCTGTAAGCTGGAAGCTCCATAACAAACGGCACCGGCTCACCTTTAAATATTGTTCCCTTTAACATCAACCCGGACAGTATGGCTGTCACTATTCCTATTATATATAGGGCAATCATTATAATTGCTGCATTTTCAGGGAAAAACACCGTTGTTATCATTCCGTAAATAGGAAGCTTTGCACTGCATGACATAAAAGGAGTAAGAACAATCGTCATCTTTCTGTCCCTCTCGCTTGAAAGTGTTCTTGTGGCCATTATTGCCGGAACACTGCAACCGAATCCTATCAGCATAGGAACAAATGAACGTCCGGAAAGACCTATTTTCCTGAGCAGCTTATCCATCAGAAACGCAACTCTTGCCATGTATCCGCTATCCTCAAGCAGTGACAGGAATAAAAACAAAACTACGATAAGAGGCATGAAGGATATTACACTTCCGACTCCGGCAATTATTCCGTCAATTACAAGTGAATAGAGCACCTCGCTTACATCATATGCAATCATTAAACTTGATATATGTTCAGCGAACACAGCCACTAACTCTTCAACATATTCCTGAAGCGGCGCTCCTATAACGCCAAATGTAATCCAGAATATGAAAAACATTATTCCGAAAAATATTGGGATTCCCAAATACTTATGAGTAAGTACTCTGTCAATTTTCTCAGAGCGTATTTGCTCATTTGTTTCCTGCTTTTTTATAACAGCATCATTGCATATTTCCTCAATATAGCTATATCTCATATCTGCCAGTGCTGCTTCCCTGTCCGTACCCAGTGATTTTTCCATATCTTCAACCACATGTTCTATTATATGCGTCTGGCTTTCCGTAATACCCAATTCCTTAAATGTAGGCTTATCCCCCTCAACAAGCTTTGTTGCCGCAAATCGCACCGGATATCCCGCACTTTTTGCCTGCTCCTCTATTAAATGTGATATTGAATGGATTGCCTTATGAACCTCACCTTTACAGAAGTCTAATTTCCCGGGACCTTTCTGCTCCTGTGCTGTCTTCATGACAACATCCATCAGCTCCGAAATTCCTTCATTTTTGCTTGCTGAAATTGGAACAACCGGAATACCCAAATGACACGACAGCTTTTTCACATCAATGGAGTTGCCGCTTGCCCTCACTTCGTCCATCATATTTAACGCGATTACCATAGGAATAGAAAGCTCCATGAGCTGCAGAGATAAATACAGATTTCTTTCTATATTTGTTGCATCAACTATATTTATTATTAAATCCGGATGCTCCTTTAAAAGAAAGTCTCTGGTTACAACCTCTTCCATCGTGTATGGAGACAATGAATATATCCCGGGAAGATCTACGAGGGAAGCACCCTTATGCCTTTTAATGTTTCCTTCCTTCTTCTCAATCGTAACACCGGGAAAATTCCCGACATGCTGGTTGCTTCCGGTCAACGCATTGTATAATGTAGTTTTTCCTGAGTTTTGATTTCCTGCAAGGGCAAATACATACTTCATATATTAAATACCTCTTTCAGTTCAATTTTAGAAGCTTCCTCTCTCCTGATGGTCAAAACATAATTTCTCAGTGAAAGCTCAATTGGATCACCCAACGGAGCAACCTTACGTACATGCACCCTTGTATTGGGCGTCAATCCCATGTCCAGCAATCTCCTTCTGAGCATCCCCTGCCCGCCAATTGATGAAATAATACCACCCTGTCCCGGCTTTACATTATCTAATGTCATTTTCATCCCTCCAAGTCACGATATTGATAATCATTATCATTTATTCGATATCATTATATTCTAATCAGCAAGGATTGTCAATATACACAATTATCTTTTTGCAATAAAAAAGAGCCCACTTTCATAGAATATCTATGTAAATCGGCTCTTATGTATTATTTTATATCATCCGCGTTTGAACCATATACTTCAATAACAGGCATCGCGAACATGAATCCTACACCGGGCTCTTCAAAATTATCAAGTTCTTCCTTAATTTTTCCAGCCACTTCATCAAGCTTTTCCTTATCCTTTATAATACTGAATACTATTTTGCTGTATGGTTTCCTTCCATCTATTAATTTCCTCACACTGTCAAGCATAGGAATATTTATATTGTGGTCCAAAAGCACCTTACCCATTCCCTGACTGTCAATAGTTGTAGCTCCTAATTCTGCCTGATAAAAAACCTCATGTATACTATCAAGTTTGTAAATGTCATTCAATATTAACACTAAAGCAAACATTAAAACCCTCCCATTACATTTCGACCATGACGTCCTTGATGATTATATCATATGCTTTTTTACTATTCAACATTTGCTTATGAAATTTAGTTATATATTTATGCTTTCCTTAATATTTAATATAATAACCTCAGAATTCCTTACCTTTTTTCTATATTCTTCAGGATCTGCTTTAATAATTTCAAAGGTATTGTAGTGAATCGGTACTACCTTCTTAGGCTTAATAAAATCTGCAGCCTTTATTGCATCATCTATATCCATGGTATAGTTTCCGCCAATAGGAAGTAATGCAACATCAACATTTTCATCTTCTATGAGCTTCATGTCATATGTAAGTCCTGTATCTCCGGCGTGATATATCTTTTTTCCATTAATCTCAATCAAAAATCCGCATGGATTACCACCGCAGATAATATTTCCGCCCTCACTTATTCCCGAACCATGAACAGCACTTGTCATTTTCACAGTACCAAAGTCAAATTTTGTACGACCCCCGATATGCATGGCATGTGTTTTTAAGTTAAATTTGCTTAGGTATGCAGATATCTCAGCATTGGCTATTACTAAAGCTCCGCTTTGTTTAGCTATTTCAACAGTATCTCCTATATGATCACTGTGACCATGTGTTACAAAAACATGAGTAATATCCAACAAATCATTCATATCAATTTTTGCAATCGGATTGCTTGATATAAACGGGTCTATAATACCCTTGAACTTTCCTTCTTCAATTATTACTGCCGCGTGTCCTAAATAAGTAAGTTTCATATAAGCCACCGTCCTTTTTAATTTTAACTATATAATAACTTCATATCAAAATAAAATCAACATCTTTGAATAAAAAACAGCAAGGAGCACTTTATTCCTTACTGTCTAATGAAAATTATATTTTATTTATCTTTGTATTTCTATTAAGTTTTCTTAAATTCCGAGAAAGGTAAATAATCTGTATATAATTGCTGCCGCCTCTGCTCTTGTGGATATTCCCCCCGGGTCAAGAATAT
>DNNV01000085.1 GCA_003497505.1 Clostridiales bacterium
CTGCTTGTTCCTTTGCTTTATATCCACAGGAGTAACAACAATTTATGGATTTGTCGAAAAATTCGAAAAGACAAAAATACTGTCAACAATAAAAAAGGTTATTGTAAGAAGAATTATTGTTGCATGCTTTATAATGGCAATATCAATGGGAATATCAATGGTGGGTCTGGATAGTATCGTCAAGTATGGTTACGGTTATATGGGGTATTTTGGCATCGCAATAATAATAGTTCCATTCCTGACCGTGGGAGCATATAAAAACCGCAAATTCTTGAAAGAGCAGGCGGACACGGGCAGAGAAGGTTCAAAGGATGAAACTTCATTTGCAGGAAGAGCGGAAATATAAATTAGTACAGCTGAATGCGATTTGCAGAATTATAGTTATATCTATATATCATTAAAAAGGAGCATATAAATGAAAACACGTTTTTTTCCGGGTTATACCATAGGGCCAGATTCATATAAGGAAATAGAGAGGATATGCAAGCCATACGGAACAAAGGCGGCTGTCATAGGCGGAGAAAGAGCCATAAAGGCTGCCGAAAATAAAATTAAGGAAGCGACAGAAGGAAGCGACATAAGGATAACAGGTTTCTTCCCTTACGGTGGAGAGGCATCTGTAGAAAATATAGAAAGATTAAAATCAATCTCTGAAATTCAGGAAGCAGACATTATTTTTGCTGTCGGAGGCGGGAAGGCCGTTGACACAGCAAAGGTGGTTGCACAGACCACCGAAAGACCGTTTTTTACATTCCCTACCATAGCATCAACATGCGCTGCATGCACAAGCTTAGGAATACTGTACCATCCTGATGGCTCATTGAGGGAATATTCTTTTTCGGATATTCCGCCTGTTCATATTTTTATTGACAGTGAAATTATTGCAAATGCGCCGTCTAAATATTTATGGGCAGGAATAGGAGATTCCATGGCTAAATACTTTGAAACTTCTGTTTCCAGCCGAGGTGATGAGCTTTCACATTCACAGGCTATGGGGGTTTATATAGGCAACATGTGCAGCGGACCATTCGTGAAATACGGAGAGAAGGCACTCATGGACTGCGAAAATAATATTGTGTCAGATGAGCTGGAGGAAATAATACTCGGAATTATAGTTTCGACGGGTATGGTGTCAAATCTGGTTAGTATTGATATCACGTCGGGGCTTGCGCATGCTGTATACAACGGATTTACAGTGATACATCAGATTGAGGAGCACGGCCATCTCCACGGTGAAATAGTGTCTTACGGAATTTTGGTGCTGCTGATTGTAGATAAGCAGAAGGAGGAGTTTAAGCGTATTTACGAATTTAATAAAAAACTCGGCCTTCCAACAAGGCTTTCAGACCTTCATTGTACTGAGAGTCATGTTGACAGGATTGTAGAAAAGGCTCTTTCGGGAATTGATGTGAGGCATTATCCATATGTGATAACACCGGATATGGTTAAGGATGCGATTGCATTCCTGGAAAGCCGCAATTAATAAAGCAGACATGCGGAAATTCTGCATGTCTGTTCAATTCATATGCTTGGCTTTGTATTGCAGAGGAGACAGACCCGTATAGTTTTTAAAAGCCCTGCTGAAGTAATGCTGGCTGCTGTAGCCTGTCATTTCGGCAATTTCATTTATGGTGAAGCTTCTGCCTGAATCTGTTAGGTGTTTAATTGCCATATTGATTCGCAGCTTGTTCAGATAATCAGTGAAGCTTGTTCCTGTCTTTTGCTTGATTATTTTTGTGATATATGATTGGCTCACATGCAGGGTTTCCGCAACATAGTTCAGAGTCAGATTGTTTTGGGTGAAGTTTTCCTTTATATAGTCCATAACTCGATTGCCTACTAATTTGCTTCCGACTGGCTCGTTTTCATTCTTTTTAAGCTTGTTAAGCTCCCACAGCCTTTCACTGTATGAGTCCAGTGCCTTGGAAATTATGCCTTTAAATTCCTTGTATTGTATAGGCTTCAGAAGATAGCTGTACACACCCAGCTCCAGTGCTTTCTGCGCATATTTGAACTGGTCATATCCTGAAATTATGATAATTTTTGCTTCAGAATCAGTTTCTCTTATTTTTTCTATAACCTCGAGCCCGTTCATAAAAGGCATGTTTATATCTATAAGAATTATTTCGGGTTGATACATTTTTATTAGGCTGAGAGCTTCTTCGCCATCCTTTGCTGTACCTGCCACAGACAAATTTAAATCATATGATTCAATTAATTTTTTCAATCCGTTTCGTATGATTTCCTCATCATCTGCTATAACTACTCTAAACATTGGAAGTCCTCCGTTATCTTCGGTAATTTCAGTGATACTGTTGTACCCTCATTAAAAATACTGGTAATTTCAATGCAATATTTATCTTTAAAAGTAAGCCTCAGCCGTTCATTTATATTGTACAGACCATAATGTTCTGTTTCGATTGAATGAGAGAGGTTGTTCATAAGTTCTTTAAGGCTTTCATTGCTCATGCCGAGACCGTCATCTGTCACTTCTATAATAATGAAATCATCTTCAGAAAATATTTTTATTGTTATAATACCTGAATTTTTCTTCTGCTTAAGCCCGTGGTAAATGGAGTTCTCAACCAGAGGCTGAATTATCATTTTTGGAACAAGGTATTGGGAAACTGCCTGTTCAACATTAATTTCATAATTAACCCTGTCCATGTACCGTATTTTTTGTATGCACAAATAATTTTTCACGTGTTCAATCTCATCTGCAACAGTTATAAATTCCTTTCCTCCGCTCAGTGATAATCTGAAAAAAACTGAAAGTGAATTTATCATGTCAGCCACATCGTAGGCATTATGCTCCAATGCTTTCCACTGTATGGTGTCAAGTGTATTGTATAAAAAATGAGGATTTATCTGTGACTGCAATACCCTCAGCTCAGCAGTTCTTTTCTGAGACTGAGCCTGATATACCTGATCTATAAGCTTTTTTATATTATCAAGCATTTGGTTGAAAACCTTCACTAACACGGATATTTCATCATTACCTTCGTAGTCATAAAAAGAATTAAGATTGCCTCCGGATACTTCAACCATGCGATCCTTAAGCATGTAGATGGGCTTTACGATGGTTCCGGAAACGAAGATGGCATACAGCACAGCAATGCCCAAAAGGACTGTTCCTATAACAGCGACCAGTTCAATTAAGTCATTGGTCTGAGCGTGTATATATCTGTTTTCTATCAATGTGCACAGTATCCAGTCCTCAGCGTATGGAACAGATGAAAAAAACAACGTAGAGTCGTGGAGCGCATTGTTTTTTAAATGGATTGTCCCGGATGATGATTCTGATGAAATTTCCGCAACTCTTTTCAGTTCTTCAAGTGAAATATATTTTTCGGTCAGGCTGTCCCTATCTATGGAATAAATATCAAGGCTTTTGTTCATTATCCACGAAAATCCTTCATATACATCAATTCCTTCTGCTATTTCCGAAATTTTTTCAAGATTTACAGCACCATTTATAAAGCCAATTTTTTCATTTTTGTCGTTGACTATGGGATAGCATATGATAAATACCTG
>DNNV01000083.1 GCA_003497505.1 Clostridiales bacterium
GGCGAAATAGTTACTATTGAGGCATCAGAGCTTCAGACGGTCATAAATTTTTCCGGAAAGGCAATTTTTATCAACAAAGATGATAAAATTATAATGATGCAGAACTTAAACAGCAGCGGGCAAACAGAGCTTATTTATTTGAAGGTTACAAATAACACGAGGATAATTAATATAACAGGTGATACAAGGTACCTGAAGGACATAACGGAGGGACAATATATATCAAGCACTGCTGTTTCTCAGAATGGAGAATATGTGGCAGTAAGTATTATTATCCCATAGCAGCAAAAAGCATCTTCTAAGATGCTTTTTTGCTAATTATATCGTAATAAAGCAAGGAGATGAAAAAATTATGAGGAGAATTGCATTTATAGTTGTTTTAATAGTTTCTGCTTCTGTCTTGTTCGGATGCACCATGCTTCCGGCTTCTCAAGAAACAGGGATAGGACCGAGCGAATATGCGGAAATTAAAAATTCTGGAGAAATAAAAAAAGAAAATGAAAGCTTAAAAGAAGAAATAGGAAATCTTAAATCAGAGATAGATAAAAAAGATAGAGATTATCTTGAGCTTGCAAAAAATAATGAAGCAGTGTTATCAAAGCTGCAGGATGCCGAATCTAAGCTGAACATTTTAGACAATGAAGGTATTCCTGACTTTGCTTCGGAGAAAACCGATAAAAATGATATTATGTCCTACTTGAACAACAGCAGGACAATGCTTGACAGAAGCCTGAGAGGCATTGAAATTCTTGAAAGCTATAGTGACAGCAGCATACTGTTCTACACAACCGGTTACGGTGACAGCTTCAACCAAATGTTTATATGGAGCGTAGGTAGTACTGAGCCTGAACTCGTTAACGGGGCGTCATTTGCAAAGAATGGGTACCTTGAACGGATAAATGACAGGTTTATTATGATAATGACCGGAAATGAAGGAGAGCGAAAGATGCTCGACATTGAAAAAAAGAGTATAATAAGCTCATTTTATTCAAGGCAGAAACCATATCTTATTGCAGAAACATCCTCATTTATAATACAGAAGCCAGACACGGGATCTTTTGTTCTTTATGATTTTGTTAGTGCCAAGGAACAGGAGATAGCACTTGACTATAACAATAAATATTCTTCTTTTGAGGTTGATGAAGAAAGAGGCAGGGTTGTATTTGCGGGTATTTACAAGGATAAGTATGAAACAGAGTACCGCGTTGAAGCTGCATTAAATTTAAGTAAAATAAAAGAAAAGTATAATATTCTACCTTTGGAAGAAGCTATTGTAAATAAAGGCAGTGTAAGTGCGGCGGAAGATGAAAATAGTGCCGATAGTGCAGAGAACATTGAATTAGTTGAAGGAACGAATAATGAAGTATGATGTTATAATTATAGGCGCGGGTCCGGCAGGGCTGTTCAGCGCCTTATCTCTTGAATCTAAAAGGGTTTTGATTATAGAAAAGAATAAAAATGCCGGAAAAAAGCTTATGATATCAGGTGCAGGGCAATGCAATTATACAAATAGATGTGAATTGAGTGAGTTTTTAAGCAGATACGGCAGTAAAGGAAGGCTCTTGAAGAATGCTCTTTATAATTTCACTAACATAGATACAATAGAGTTTTTTGAGAAAAAAGGGCTGAAAAGCATGGTGAGAGATGATGGTAAGGTATTTCCGATAACACTTGATGCATCAGATATATTGAAGGTGCTGTTGAAAGGTGTAAAGGAAAATGGGGTTGAGATAATTTATGATGAAGCCGCAATAAAAGCTGAATATGATTCTTTAAAGGAAATGTTTACAGTAAGAACCAATAAATCAACGTATGCTGGAGCAAGACTCATAGTATCTGCCGGAGGGATGTCATATCCTCTCACAGGCTCTACGGGAGACGGATATTTGCTTGCGCAGGGATTCGGCCACGAAATTGTAAAGCCGTCTGAGTCACTTACTCCTGTATATGTGAGGGATTATGGATTTAAGGATTTATCCGGAGTTTCTTTTGAAGATATTAAGGTTTCACAATGGAGAGATGGCAGAAAGATTAAAGAATTTACGGGAGATTTTCTTTTTACTCATGTGAATATATCCGGACCGGTTATTCTCAATAATTCAAGATATTTTGAAAAAGGCGATATCTTAAAGATAAATTTCACTTCTTGCAGCAATAATGAAGAATTCAGGGTGTTTTTAGACGAGCTTATATCAGGTTCAGGAGGCTCCAGTGTTGTATCGGTATTGAAGCGATTGAACCTTCCTAAGCGTCTTATTGAAAAAATCATGGAGATTGGAAATATTGACGGTGAAATAAAATGCAGCCAACTTCATAAGGAGGAAAGAAGAAAACTGTGGGAACTGCTTTCTGCTCATCCTTTCATTGTGGAAAGGCTCGGGGGTTTTAATGTAGCAATGGTGACTAAGGGGGGCGTTGTTGCTGACGAAATTAATTTCAAGACTATGGAATCGAAATTACAACCCAATTTGTATTTTGCCGGAGAAGTAATTGATTATGACGGTGATACAGGCGGTTACAACATACAAAGATCGGAAGAGCG
>DNNV01000352.1:0-2373 GCA_003497505.1 Clostridiales bacterium
CTGTATTTGCACCTTGTGGTTCGTATCCATCAGAATAAAAAGCACTGGTTGGAATTAACTGTCCCCAAAAATTATTCAGCATACTGTCTAATTTTTGACGTCAGCCCGGAAAACCGGTGCTTTTTTATTTGTCATTCGACTAGATGGTCTGAAACATTAGCAAAAAACGATCCTCCTCTGAAGCTGCGATTTTTTCGCATGGAATATCCTGTTTCAGGGAATAATACCTTTATTCCGAAAATGCTAAGGATGTATTAACTGACACAAGCAAGATAAATCAGAAAACGCTTGAACTCAACGCTGACCGGGTTAGTCATGACAGCATGGCCCTACCCTGATGGAGGATTTCATATTCCGGGAAAAGATTACCCATTTCTACCATGAGCGCAAACCGGAGCGCATAGTCCATGCACGGGGCTCGGGAGCACATGCATATTTTCAAGTTTATGAGAGCATCTATGGAATAACATTCAAAACGGCAATCCCGTGGAGTTTGAGCTTGCGATTACTTGACCACGAGGATGAATTCAAGTTTGATTTTGATATTCTGGACTGTACTAAGCTTTGGCCCGAGGGACGGATACCTCTGCAAAAATCGGCAAGATGACGCTAAACCAAAACGTGAACAACTTTTTTGCCGAGAAGGAACAAGTGGCATTTAGCCCTGGCAATGTGGTGCCGGGCATTGATTTCACAAATGACTCAATGTGCAAGGCAGGCTTGTCAATTATTTTCGGACAGGCAGATATCAGGAAATAAATATTTTTATGCAGTAATTTAACATAATAATTCGTTATAATTAGTATAAGGAATATAGTGTTAAAAAACTTATTTATTTATGTATTAATTTGTGATATGATGAAAAAAATAATTGTAGTTATATTTCTTTAATCAAAAATTAATGTAAAATTATGCTTCGTTTAAGTAAGTAGGTGTATATTGTCTGTAGTTGCTAATTATTCGGCATGAAGGTTAAATTTGTTGATATTATGCACAGATGAAGAGGGAGTATATATGGCTGACATTTTAATTTTGACCGCATCATTCGGAATGGGACATAACAGTGTTTCCAATGCCTTGAAAGAACAAATCGAAGCAAGTGACAAACATGCTAAGATTATGATTGCGGATATTTTGGAAATAGTAGATCCGAAAGTGAAAAAGTTCAGTTCAAAGATGTATTGTGAGCTCACGGAAAATTATCCGACAGTGTACAACACATTTTATGATATGAAGGTGAGCAGCAAAAAGAATATTATTGATAATGTTTTTTGCAACTTATATTATAAAAAATTTTATGACTATATGGAAACAGTGAAGCCGAAGCTTATTATAAGCACATTTCCTCTGTGTTCGTGTATAGTATCAAGAGTAAAGGAAGAGTACAACACCGAAGTCAATCTTATTACTGTAATAACGGATGTGGTGGACAGCTGGGAATGGATATATGAAAAAACTAATTTATACCTTGTTCCTACAAATGAAATAAAGAGCAGACTTATCGATAAAGGAATTGACAAAGACATTATAATTGTGACAGGCATACCGGTTAAAAAGGAATTTTTAAGCAAGGACATTGCTATGTCCTATAAGGAGAAAAACACGATTTTAATTGTGCTTAGCGGTATTGACAATATCTCGGCAGATTTGCTGCAAAAGCTTGACAGCAATACTAATTTTAAAATAAAGATAGTTACAGGCAGAAATAAAAAATTATATAAAAAATTGTCTGAATATGAATACTCAAATATAGAGGTTTACGGTTATGTAAATAACATAAATCAAATGATGGATGAATCTCTATTTATTGTGACAAAGCCGGGAGGCGTGACCATATTTGAAGCAATAAATAAGGAACTGCCTTTAATAGTGTTAAATTCAAACATCGGCCAGGAAAAAGGGAATATTGAATTTATCAAACATACGAGGACAGGTATAGTTCTTGATGATATGAGCAATTTACCGTACATACTGGATTATTATGCCAATAATCCAGGGGTAATTAATCATTATTGCAAAAATATAAGAAGGGTGAAAAGAACCCTTAATTATAACAGGTTCATAGGTTCAGTTCTCGATGAGGTGGTTCATGTATGAGTTTTAAAAGGTTAAAAAAGTCGTTTGGGTTGATATTTGTTATTTTATCAGCTGTAATAATGCTGTTTTTATTGTTTAGAAATGACGACCTGCCTAATTTATTTAAGGCGGTAAAGAGTATTAATTCCAATTATATTGCAATTGCATTGGCGTACATTTTTATTTTCTGGTTTCTTGAGGCCACGATGATTTATTCACTGATCGTTAAATTTACCGACCATGAAAAAAACTTTCGGACGTTCTGGCTGGCAGTCAAGGTTACAATGATAGGGCAAT
>DNNV01000352.1:2549-3922 GCA_003497505.1 Clostridiales bacterium
ATGATAGGGCAATATTACAGCAATATAACGCCTCTGGCTACAGGCGGGCAACCGGTTCAGCTTTATGTTTTAAAGGATGATAATATTTCTTTAAGCAACGGAACTGCCATACTTATAAGCAAGTTTTTGCTTTTCCAGATAGGTGTAACGGTTTATTCGTTTTGTCTCGCTGTTTATAAAATAAAACTTTTGACTAATTATCACAACGGTGCCTCAATTTTTATAGCTGCAGGGCTTACATTAAATATGATTATGCTTAGCGCGATTATTTTAATAGCATTTAACCAGCAAATATTGCTGAAATTATGTGAGGGAATATTTAAGCTGCTGAATAAAATTCATGTTTTAAAAGATGTAACAAAAATAATGGATAAAACTGAGAAATTTATTTTGGAGTATAAGGAGAGCATAGGAAAATTAAAAGAGGATTATTGGTTTACAATAAAAATGTATGCCATAACTTTTATACAGCTTACGGTATTTTTCAGTACTACATTTTTTGTTTATAAATCTCTTAATCTAAATAAATCAACAATAACAGATATAATATGCCTTCAGGCGTTTCTGTATATGGCGGTATCATTTATACCCACTCCGGGAACGGCCGGTGCCAGCGAGGTTGGATTCATGCTTCTGTTGGGTCATTTGTTTCCGACAAATATCATTTCGACGGCGTTGCTTTTATGGAGAGGAATAAGCTATTATTTCAGCCTGATATTCAGTGGTGCATTTTCTTTTGCAGTAACTACATTTGGGAAAAAAAATATAATCGTATAAGCGGCTCTGCCGCTTTTTTGATAGATATAATGTCCTAATTTCTAATGAACAAATTACTTTGTGAGTAATATTATAGTAATATAACATTAGAAAGGGGATATTAAAATGAGCAGATTGGACCCTGAAAAGCTTCATGTAGAATATGTCGGTACAACTCCGACAGGACCGATTATACCAAGGCGCTATACCATAATACGTTCAGGTGCAGCAGATAATCTTTATCTGACAATAGGACGTGATTTCGCTTTTAGCAAAATTACTCCGGCGCGTGAAGAAATAATGGGAGAGTGGATAGTCAACGGCGAAAGCTATGAATATAATGTTTTTTTGTTTATCAATGGCCGCTATAGTGAAGATGCTAAGAAGGAGAGGGAGGCAGCGTTCAGAAATGAGCTTCCCGTTGCTTTAGAGGCAATAAGGTATGGTGATGCGGAATTTTTCGAAGCACATCCGGAATTAGATAATGTTCCTATAATTGTTTACTTTCTTTCAACAGACCCTGCCTTTAATAAGGTTGAAAACTGGGGCACATTTTCGAACTATAAAACACGCGATTCATAAACGGATAAATAAAAAATTGCTCAATATGCAGAGCA
>DNNV01000363.1:0-1313 GCA_003497505.1 Clostridiales bacterium
ATACAAAAATAATCAGAAAAACATTTTCCCTATATCAGCTGTTTATCAGTAAGCCGTCGATAAATTTTTTAATATTTATTTTCCCGCCAAATTTACCCTTTCCTCTTATGTAATCCATCTGAGCCTTAACATCCTCAAAGCTGAATAAGCTGTTGGCATACATTATAAATATGTCATTCATATAATCTTCTATTCCCAGATGTGCGATATTCGTCAGTCCCTTAGTAACTGCACGCCTGATTCTCTGCTCCATATTTTTTGAATTGGGGCTAAGCTTGTTGCACAAATCCTTCACGTTCAGATCAGACATGTTTTTGTCATTTACAATCAGGTAGTTGCATATTTCCAGTATTTCCTTTTCGCCCTTCTCACCGGACATGCCCAATTTATTCAGTATGAGCTGTATTCTCTTAATTTTATTTTCAGAGGGTTGCTTCATTATGTCAGGTGTATTTTCTTTGTGTATTAAATTTTGAATATTGTCAACTATTCTTTTGTAATTGATTTTTTCCTTCACATTCTTAATTACGCTGATTACTTCAATTACGTTAATAGGCTTGTTAATGAAGAAATCCACACCCTCCGTATATGCCTTGCTCACCATATTTGGTGATGATACCTGAGATATCATTATAAAGGCCGGCCTATTTTTTTTATTGTTGAATTCCTTAACAACAGATATTCCGTCAATACCCGGCATCAGCAAATCAACCAAGACAATATCCGGCTCAAGGACGGTGATTTCAGCAAGCCCCGCATTTCCGTCCAGGGCATTTCCACACACTGTGCCCAGATCATTGTCCTCTATTATGTTCTCAAGCATTTTCACAACCGTGATGTCATCGTCAATAATGTATATTCTCATCGTACGCCTCCATATTGGCAATAGGTATTTTAATTGTGAATTCAGTTCCTGCATCAACTTCAGACGCTACATGTATAGTACCTTTAAAATGATTTACAACCAATGCTTTCACATGATACAGCCCTATCCCTCTGTTGACATCTCCCGTATTGTAGTTAAACTTTGTGGAGAAGCCTGGATTGTATATATATTTCATATTTTGCGGAGATATGCCCTTTCCGCTATCTGCAATAGTAAAAATATGATTTTTCTTATCTGACTTGTAATATATTTTAATGAAATTATTTTTCCTTCGCATATCAATAGATTCAATTGCATTGTTGACCATGTTTTTCAATATAGACATAAGCTGGAAGTGATTCATAGTATAAAAGTTAGATTTATATTTAAACTCCAGATATATGTCATTTCTGTCAATTTCGTTTAATCTGTAGGTACTTTCTCTGAG
>DNNV01000363.1:1459-7388 GCA_003497505.1 Clostridiales bacterium
CTGTAGGTACTTTCTCTGAGTATGTGGAAAATATCCTTTATGCTCATTTCAGACAGCTTGAATTCCTTGCTCAGTGTACTTTCTATGCCCTTTATCACATGGATGTAATCCTTCTTGATATCATGTATATCCTTTGTAATATTTAATGAAAGGTCTTTGATATCCTCATCCTGATTTGACTGCAAAAGCTTTTCATACATGATGTACGAGTTGCTCATGATATGCTCTATATCCTCGGAATTTTTCTTCATGAAATATATTTCACTCTTCAAATCCGCAATTAGCAAAATCAAATTTTGATATCTTACCTCGTGCTCCTCCTTTGTGAGCAGCACCTTGTAATTTCTAATGATTATGAGCACCGTCATGGCTATGAAGGTTCTTATGACCGCCACGAGAAACAAAGTAAATACGTCTGTATAATTGACTCCCCTGCTCAATGTATTCGTTCTTAGAAATACCTCGATGATGTTGGACAGGAAATCACATCCAAATACCAGCACCAGCATTTTAAACATCGAATTGTTGGGTATGAATCTCTTCAGGCTGAATATCATGCCATAAACAACATAGAAAAAAGAACCCGGAAATACCGCATAAACAACCTGGCTCAGATCCGCACCGCTAATTAGCAGCACAAAGCTTCTGACAATGAACACTATGGCCGCCGTCAGCAGCGATGTGTGAATACTGCTTATATCATCATATATAATAAGAAAAACCGGTAAGATTATAACTGCCGTGGATATTCTGAAGCCATCAATAATGAAGTTCAGGTAAAACTGCGAAGATGCCGTGATAGCAAGTGCAAAAATCAACATTCTTTGCTTTTTTCTCATTTAATCCTCTTCCATCCATGGATGACGTTTTTATTATTATATCGTAAAGGTAAACGTTTTACAAATACTTATTCTATATTTTGGCACAAAATGCCCTGCTTCATCCTTAAGGATCTGAAACAGGGCGTTTATTCTTCTAATGGGCATTGCCCGTTCTTAAATTTTCATCTATGACTTCATTGTCTAGCGGTGATTCGCAGGATGCCTGATTTTTAAAGTCCGTTACGGCCTTTCTCACTCTGTTGAATGAAGCCAGTGTTCCCGGACCTGCAATACATCCTCCGGAGCACGCCATCCCCTCAAGCAGGTACCCATTCTTTTTTCCTGCCTTGGCAACTCTCATGAGCTTTACGCATTCATGCAGGGTGGATACTCCCTCCACATTGATTTCCTTTGATGGTTCCATTGCCAGAGCAGTTCTTTTCACGGCCTCTGCAACTCCTCCTGCTATGGCATAGCCTCGTCCCAGCGATGATGCGTCCTGTATTTCCTTGGACACCTCAATTTCCGATAGCTCTATTCCCTTGGCAACAAACATGCCCATGAGTTCCTCAAATGTTATTACAAAGTGCACATAATCCTTGACATCTTCTCTCAGCGCCTCTATTTTCTTTGAAATGCAGGGCCCGATAAATGTTATTTTCGCATCGGGGTCCTTTTTCTTTATATATTTTGCAGTTTCCACCATGGGTGAAGCAGAATCTGATATGTAGTCGTATTGGTCGGGAAATAACTTTTGTACCATTACAGTCCACGAATTGCAACAGCTGGTTCCCATATACGGTATTTCTCCGGGCACTACCTTTTCAAGAAACTCCTTTGCTTCTCTGAGTGTTGTAATATCTGCACCAAGGCTCACTTCCACAACATCCTCAAAGCCAAGCTGCTTTATACCCTCAAATATCTGTACCGGAGAAGCCAATGGTCCGAACTGCCCCAAAAATGACGGAGCTATTATTGCATACATATGATTGTTGGTTTTCAGCGCTTTAATAAGCTGATATATTTGCGACTTGTCCGAAATGGCTCCGTATGGGCACTGAATTATACAATTACCGCAGGACACACATCTGTCCATGTTTATCTGAGCTCTTCCCAGGTAGTCGCTGTCTATTGCATTGACTCCACATGCAGCGGCACATGGCCTGTCATACTGCACAATTGCTTTATATGGACATGTTTCCTTGCATCTTCCGCATTTTATGCATTTATCCTGATCGATTATCGCCCTGCTCTTGCCTATGGAAACGGCATTCGTAGGACATACATTTGTACAAGGATGAGCGAGGCACTTCCTGCAGTTGTCGGTTACATACAATGCCTTTGTGGGACATGCCTCACAGGCAAAGGTAATGACGTTTATCAGGGGCTCCACTAATTGAGCTTTATCCACATCCACTTCAGATATGCCGTCGGTTACGCGGTGGTACTCGGTTGGTCTTCTGGCATTCAGCCCCATCGTAAGTCTGAGGCGCTCATCTACTATGGCCCTCTCTCTGAACACACTGTCTCTGTATGTGGCAACCTCCCCCGGTAAAATTTCAAAGGATGATTTCTCCAATTCACTTAAATCCGCACCATCATAGGCCATCTTTGCAACCTTTGCAAATACCTGTCTCCTTATACGTATGAGATCAACATAACTTTCCTTCATGATTACCTCCAGGTTCCTTCTGTCACTTTCTTATCTTGTTGACGATCTTCTCCATTACAGTCTGACTTGTGGCATTATACATAGGCTCACCGTCGATAACAACCACCGGTGCCACATTTGCATCTGTCTCCTTGCAATATCCCAGGCATTTAATTGCCTCTATTTCAAGCTCTTCATCATAATAACTTTCTGAATCCTCACTTATAATATCCTTTAAGTCATCCAATTGGTCTAAAATACTCATTGAACCCAGCAGCGCACAGTTCGAACCCACACAGACCTTTACCTTCATCATACTCCTCCTCATTTTCAGTCATTTATTTACATTATATAATATCGTAGTTCACATTTCCATAAAAAAAATCAATAACATGAATATTATTGTCCTCTTTTTCACAATAAGATATCTGCAGCTTATAATGAAACATTGGAATATACAGCAAGTTTGGCTAATTTATGCTTTTCATGCTTTACCAATTCATTTTAACACTTACTGTTATATTTCATACAATATACAAAGATAAGTACTGTTGGTCGGTATATAATAGATTATATAAATTGAAATAAAAATAGCAAGGAGAAAAAATATGAATAATTCAGAAGGGTTGCACCGATATATCTCAAATAGTATACGAATGCTATGGATGCAGCATAGCGAATGGACCAGGATGGCCTTTACTTCCATTATTTTTAAAAATCCAGATGAAAAGGAAGTATTACAAAGACTTCTTAGAAATCCTGTGGATTTTTCCTATTTCTTAAGTAACTTCGTAGGATGGCAAACTGCATTTTCCTTCGGAGACCTGCTGACTGAGCACTTAAACCTTGCAACTGCTCTTGTGCGAGCCACAATGCCCAATAACACCGAAGAAGCTGAAAAAATAAATAAGCAGTTATATGAAAACGCCGATAGAATATCCGCTCTACTATCCTCAGCAAAGCCATGCTGCAATTATGATGAATGGAAAACCATGCTTTACAGGCATCTGGACTTGGCTAAAAAAATGGCCTCTGAAATGATTAACGGTGACTATGAAGAGAGCATACGCACTTATGATAACTTTGAAGCAGAAGCTATGTTAATGGCAGATATGATGACAGAATGCCTGCTCTATTGCAGTACAATTCGCTGAAGTAAAAAGGCATCTCCTAATCTGCCATATCGGAAGGATAGGGATGCCCAATAATTGTATAGTTTATATTATACCTCTGCATTGTCCAGGGCCTTGACGCCGTATCTCAAAAATGAAATGATTACAGATGCCAATAGCAGAACCTCACACAGGACACCTGCATATGAACGTGTATGAATATCATAAATCAGCCACGCCGGAGAATTTATGAACAAATTTGCCAATCTTACATTTTTACCGTTTCTCGTCCACGATGATACGGCTATTGCAATCATCCCTATACACGGCAGCAGGCTGTATGCATCTTGCCATGTAAAAAAAGTCACGCCCAGATGAAGCCCCACAAATATCCAAAGCCATCCGTCATTTCTTGCCCATTTATTCTTTGAATTAATTAAAACAAAATTTCTGAGCATGCTTATCAATATATTTAAGCTTCCCGAAATAGCTCCAAGCATTAAAAAGTGCACGGTGTATGCCACGTTAGACATCATCTGCATAAAAAACAGCTTTCTGCTGTTCTTGCACTGATATGAAAAAAACATTGCTCCTGTGCCGATAAATCCTACAAGCTGCGTAATGACAAAATACATATCAACCTCTCACAATATTAAGTATTTTACATCTATGGAAGTATCAAACTTCAGTTACTCCATTACTTTAACAGACTTTATTTTCGGCTGATTTACCGGTTTAACTGTACCGTTTGAGTCTTCCACCTTTATATCCGCACAGATTTTATCAACTACCTCCATGCCTTCAGTTACATATCCAAAGGCAGCATATTGTCTGTCTAAAAACACACTGTCCTCATGAACAATGAAAAACTGAGAGCTTGCACTGTCAAAATTTAAAGACCGTGCCATGGATATAGCTCCCCTAGTGTGAGATAATTTATTATCTACTCCGTTATCGGCAAATTCTCCTTTAATTTTAACATCAGAGCCGCCGGTTCCATTCCCCAATGGATCTCCACCTTGAATCATAAATCCCAAAATAATTCTATGGAATGTCAAACCGTCGTAAAATCCTTCTTTGGCTAATTTTACAAAGTTATTAACTGTAATTGGAGCATTGGTCTCATCCAACTCAACATAGATGGAACCATAGTTCTCCACTTCAATCACTACCTTGTGGCTGCCTTTAAAGGCCTCTTTATCAGTTGCTTCCTTTTCATTCTCATTATTTTTGTTATTTTCATTATTTTTGCCATCAACACTGCATCCAAACAATGCTAGCATTGAGATACTGACTATTAATAAAAGTATAAATTTTTTCATCATTTCCTTCTCCTTAATTATCATCTTTTTGGTTATTTAAAATATGGGCAGTCTGATTTCAGACATTCTCTATTCTTGGATTTAAAGATACATACAGGTCTGTATCCTTCGTAATCATATAGCCTTACACCCAAATTTTCTTCTGTAAGCTTTGCTGCTTCTTTGATAGCAGTAAACAGATTCCTTTTACAACACCTGGGTCCGCCTGTCTTTGAAATCTCCACTAAAGCTGTACCCGTCATCAGATTAGCCAATCCCCAATTTTTCTTTGTTAAAGGAGTGGCTTCAGTTATTACACTTATATAGATGCCGGTACCTACGGCTGCTCCGCAGTTTCCATAGAATCCACATATTCCTCCCTTCACATCCCTTGCTCTCGTCTTAGCGACCTCAAGCTTTTTGATTTTAGACGGCTTATCGCCTTTAATATTATAATACGATGTCAAAAGCACTGCCGGAACAAGGAAATGATGTTCTGGGCCATGCATGTTTACACTGTCACTCTTCATAAGCTCTACTGCCATTTCAACAGGATTGGTTTTATCAGTCTCCCTGCAGTATTTATCTATTAATTCATATCCGTCAAGGGAATGACAAGCATCACATATGTAATGTCCTTCTCTACATCTCACATTAGACTGAAACTCTCCATGGCAATACATGCACTCCACCTTGCTATAATCTTCAGAATACTCCAATTCATTTCCGCAAATCATGCAATCGCTTGTATGTTTTATATTATTTTCCATCCCGTCCTCTTTTCTTGTACTTTTGATAGTATATTAATATGATTATATTAATTGTAGCTGTCAACCGGTAATTGTTCATTTTCCTGATAATTCTTAGTCAGATTTTTAAAATTATTAACCTTATTTATGTACCGCGACAATTTCACCGTAAAACATCACATGATAATCATTGTTTCTATAGTTCACATTATGCATCTCTTCGTTCATAAGCTCAGAATCCGTTGTCTGTTTGTACATTATTCTGCATTCATAGCTGAGGCAAGATCGGAAGAGC
>DNNV01000001.1:0-3608 GCA_003497505.1 Clostridiales bacterium
TGAACCCTACTGTAAGCAATTCGCCGGTTGTAAGGCTTATAAATTCACTCATAAGGCAAGCGCTTAAAATGGGTGCAAGTGACATACATATAGAACCTCTAGAAAATAGAATAAGAGTGAGAGTCAGAGTTGACGGCGACCTGCAGGAAATACTCACACCGTCAAAGCATACCCAGTCGGCAATAGTGACCAGAGTTAAAATCATGGCAGGTATGAATATTGCGGAGAAGAGAGTGCCTCAAGACGGAAGAATCGAAATGAAAATAGATGATTCGCTGGTGGATTTGCGTATTTCGGTGCTTCCCACAGTTTATGGGGAGAAAATAGTAATGCGTCTCCTCAACAGAGGAAACTTCCTTAAGTCAAAAGAAGAGCTTGGATTTACTCCGGAAAATATGGAGATGTTTGATGCAATAATAGATTCTCCAAACGGAGTATTTTTAGTAACCGGGCCAACAGGCAGCGGTAAAACAACAACATTGTATGCCGCATTAAACGAGCTGAATAAAATCAACAAAAACATAATTACGGTTGAAGATCCGGTTGAATACAAAATAGAGGGAATCAACCAGGTACAGGTTAATACAAAGGCGGGACTTTTATTTGCCACAGGCCTCAGGTCAATACTCAGGCAGGACCCGGACATAATAATGGTTGGAGAAATAAGAGATGAGGAAACGGCTGAAATAGCAGTAAGAGCTGCAATTACAGGGCACCTTGTAATATCCACACTCCATACAAACGATGCTCCTTCAACAGTTATGAGACTTCAGGATATGGGAATAAAGCCATTCCTCATAGATGCATCACTGAGAGGTATCGTGGCGCAAAGACTTGTAAAAAAAATATGCACTAACTGCAAAACCGAATATAATGCCAGTGATATTGAAAAAGAGCTGCTGGGAGTTGAGGGGGAAGTAATTCTTCACAGAGGCAGAGGATGTCCAAAATGCTATTATACGGGCTACAGCGGAAGAATTGCAATCCATGAAATACTTAAGATGGATAAGGATGTAAGAGAAGCAGTGCAAAACGGAAGAAATGCGGATGAGCTTGCTGCAGCTGCACAGAAATCGGGAATGAAAACACTGAGAGACAACTGCCTTGAGCTTGTGCTTTCAGGAGTTACAACAATAAATGAATTTTCACAGATAGTATTTAAAATAGTGTAAAGGCCCCATAGAATATCTTCACAGGCACAACAAGAGCATCGTAAATCAGTGTGAATACAGAAGCGACTTATCATATGAGAGGGGAGAGCATATGGCAGCATACAAATGCAGTGTGATAGACCAATCGGGAAATAGGTACAAAATAAAGTACAGCGCCAGATCAAAGACTGAGGTAATTGAATACCTGAAGCAAAATAGCTATACCATAATAAATATTGACAAGTCCGAAGGCTCAATTGATATAAGCAGTATTTCTGTGAAGAGAATAAGGCCCAAGGATCTGGCGGTTTTCTGCAAGCAGATGCATGTCATGTTGAGAGCCGGTGTAACCATAGTCAGCAGCCTTGACATACTCAGGCAGCAGACGGAAAACAAACGCCTTGCAGAAATTATCGGGCGAATGTACGAGGACCTTCAGAAGGGAAATACTCTGTCCGAAGCATTGTACTACCACAAGGACGCCTTTCCGCAAATTTTCCTAAGCATGGTTGAGGCGGGAGAGCTGAGCGGTAACATAGATTTGATTATGGACAGGCTGACAGTGCACTTTGAAAAGGAATATAAAATAGAAAACAAAATAAAGTCAGCAATGACATATCCCGCAATACTTGCGATTGTGTGCGTTGTAGTGGTTGTGTTTCTTCTGACTACGATAATGCCTACATTTGTGGAAATGTATTCAAGCTCGGGAGTAGAGTTTCCGCCACTTACTAAAATGCTAATAAACTTTAGCAATGTACTGAGGAAATACTGGTATATATTTATATTGGCCTTGCTAGTTATAATCGTGAGCATATCAGCACTGATGAAAAACTCAAAGGTTAAATACAAAGAAGATTACTACAAACTCAAAATACCTGTAGTTAAAAATTTAGTCCTCAAGGTTGCCACCTCAAGATTCACAAGGACGTTGTCAACACTCATGGGAAGTGGGGTGCCGTTGTTGCAGGCACTGGACACTGTTTCAGGTGTAACGGGCAATACATACATAGGAAGTAAAATTATTGAGGCAAAGGAAGATGTGCGAAAAGGCATGGCACTGTCCCAGCCCCTGAAGCAGCAGGGAGTTTTCCCTCCCATGGTTCACTCCATGATAAAAATAGGTGAGGACTCAGGTTCCATAGAGGAAATTCTGGATAAAACGGCAGACTTTTATGACGAGGAAGTGGATACTGCTGTACAGCGCCTCACCACAATGCTGGAGCCAATAATGATAGTTTTCATGACAATAATCATAGGTTTCATAGTAATAGCAATGGTAACACCAATGTTTGACATGGTCAAAACTGTTCAGTAACAGTGCTGCTTAAGTTTTGTTGTGGTGGGTATATACAAAATCCAGATACAAGGCGTTCGGCAAAGGCATTGCAATAATCATGTATTAGTCTTGTTGTAAGGTTATATAAATAAAATAATTAGAGAAAAGAGGAGAGAAAAGATGTTTAGATTAATGAACAGTTTAAAAAACAGAAAAGGATTCACACTTATTGAATTGATTGTGGTACTGGCAGTATTGGCGGTAATTATGGCGATTGCAGTGCCAAAGTTTATGGGAATTCAAGCTGAATCTACCGTAAAAGCAGATGCAGCTTCAGCTCAGTCAATAATAAGTTCTGCAATATTGCAAGAAGCTTCAAGAAATGATGGAAAAGATACTGTACATGGAGGAGCATCTGACAACTGGAATGCTAACTTAATGGCATATCCAAATCCCAAAAATGGTGACGAATTTGCACTAACAAAAACATCTGGTAAATATGAGGTCTCCTGGAAGGTTGAAACAGGTACATATAAAACTAAAACTGCAACTGTAAAAGAAGACAAAGAATTTGATATTACTAAGGATGTTGAGTAAGGCAACGTAGAAAATATGATATGAAAGATACAGGTGCGTTTTTTCTATATTTAACAATATAAAACAGAAGGATGGTCAATCATTACATTTGAAACAGCAATGACACTGATTTTCTTAATTTACGGCCTGTTTATAGGCTCATTCCTTAACGTATGCATCTTTCGCATACCTGCAGGAATATCATCAATTGTAAAACCGCCGTCCTCCTGTGGGAGCTGCGGTCACCGGCTGAATTTCATCGATATGCTGCCGGTGGTAAATTACATAGCAAACAGAGGAAAATGCAGGTACTGCGGCGAAGGCTATTCGCCGCAATACCCTCTTATAGAGCTGCTGAACGGAATATTGTATGCATTGGTATATCTGAAATACGGCTTTAGCCTGACTTCTGTCATATATTGCATCATAATCAGCATTTTAGTTGTCATCAGCTTTATCGATTTAAAGCATAAAATAATCCCAGACGGTGCCAATATTGCATTGGCGGTTGTGGGAGCTATTTTCATATTCATTGAGAGGGCGGGACTGTATAACAGCTTTCTGGGAAGCATCACAGGCTTCGGACTGTTTTTGGCAATAGA
>DNNV01000001.1:3675-12667 GCA_003497505.1 Clostridiales bacterium
CGGACTGTTTTTGGCAATAGCCTTTCTAACAAATGCCATGGGTGGCGGTGACATAAAGCTTATGGCGGCACTTGGTTTTCTATTCGGCATGAGAGGAGTGCTTTTTATCACTCTTACATCATTTGTTTCAGGTGCGATTATATCACTAATATTATTAGGATTGAAAATAAAGAGTAGAAAGGATGAAATACCATTTGGCCCCTTCATATCCTTGGCTGCATTGACATACATCTTTTTCGGAACAGTATTCATTAATTGGTATATTAACATTTTTATATAAATAAGGGAAAACTACATGAATTAAGCATACGTGAACAATCCCCGGCGATAATCGACAAATTTCTTCATTCTTAACTATTTGAAACACATTTTATGATTTTTTAATAATAAATTCTTTGACATAATTTGTCTGGTTATATATAATTTATACCATAATATGTAAAAATAGGTTGAATATTCAAGAATGGTGCAAAATTTGCTGGTGTAGGAGTACAAAATGATATTAGCTGTGGAAATAAATGATAGTAGTATTAATATTGCTCAGGCTTCAGTGAAGAAGGGCAGGCTGTCAAGGCTGCGGTGCATTTGTGAGGATACTTCCCGGGGAGTTGATGACGGAAATATTGCGGATGTGGATTTTGTGGCGGAGAGAATCAGGGAAATACTGTGCAGGAATAGGATTAATACAAGAAGGACTGTATTTGTCATAAACTCCAAAAGCGTAATAGTGCGAAAGCTCAGGCTACCGGTACTTAAAAAAAGAAATGAAATAATGTCTATGATAGGATATGAATTGAGTCAGCTCATGCCTTTTAACTCACCTGATTATAGGATGCACTATGAGGTTGCTGGAGATTGCACTAATGAAAAATATGCATGGTATATAATTTATTGCATCCCGGAAGAATTGCTGGCGGGCTATAGGGAGCTTGCCTTAAAATCAGGACTGAAACCTGCAGGATTTGAAATATATTGCAGCTGTGTAAATAAGCTTCGGAGCTTGAAGGAAGAGGTGTCTGTCTTTGCAGATATAGGGGAGAAAAGAATCAGCTTTACAGTCATGAACAGAGGTGTAAGCGATTTTTCAAGAACTACCGAAATTTATCATGGCACGGCGGGTAGTGAGATAATCAGATGTATCAGGTACTACCAGTCAATAGACAAGGAAAGCAAAATAAGCAGGATGTATATATTCAATCCAGAAATCAAAGGGCTTTTGCCGTCTTTCATTGAAAGTATGTCTGATGAGCTGTCTGCTGTTGAAATAGTTACGGAGCTGCCGGTATTTTTGCAGGGAATTGATGAAGCATGCTATGATGGACGCTGTTTTATGCCTGTGATTGCGGCGCTTAATGAAGGAAGAGGATCTTACAGGCTTCACAAATCTAAATGTTATGAAATAAGCGACTTCAAGACTGCTGCAACTATGGGTATTGTTCTTGCATCGTCACTTTTTTTTATTATGGGAGCTGTGTTTGCATTTAAGCTGCATAGTGAGTACGAATATATGAAGTCATATGTATCGAGTGAAGAAAATATTCTTCTGAGCAATGAAATCGAGAGGCTTAAAACGGATACATACAATAATGAAAAAAAAATTTCGGATGCTGTGGAGCTTAAAAATAGAATAGAGAAGGAAAGCTATGCGGATTCGGAAATATTCAGGTGCATATTTTCTGTCGTCCCAGAAAATACATCTTTGCGCTCAATGCATGTAGGAATTGCTGGCGTAAGCATGGATTGCACATCGAGTTCAGTAAGGGAAATTGCCGTATTTCTGAGCAATCTGAGAAATTTGCCTGGGATTGAAGATATTTATATCGATGAAGTGTCAAAAAACGGGGATTTTGAAAAAGGGTATGACTATACTGTTCACTGTGTGCTGCGGGGCATGCAGCCATGAAAGACAGGGAAAGCATGAAAAGCACGGGAAGAAAACATAGTGCAAAAATTTTATTGATATTGCTTGCTCTATGTATAGCAATTGTGATGATATATCCCGGCGTGTTATCAGAGGTATACTTGGGAACTACAGAGACTGTGGCCAAATACAGGGATATAAGTGAACAGTTTCATCGCATGCATGATAACATTAAAGCCGCGGATGTGTATATGAGCAAAAATGTAAGCTTGCAGGATGATGAACCTATGTGGGATAAAATTTGCCTGTATCCAGAGGATGCAATGCTTTTTTTAAATGATTTATGCGAAAGCAACGGAATGAAGATAAAGAGAATAAAATTTTATCAAGAATCGGATGTGGCAGGCGGTGCGGATGGTCTTGCTTCAGAAATTGAGCTTGAATGTACCTATGAACGTCTGCTGAGCTTCATGGATGATATTAAAAATAAAGGTGTAAATGCTGCTTTGGGCAGTGTCAATGTATTTGAGCTTGGAGACGGAAGAATCAACGCGGTGATCAGTGTGAGCTTTTATTCACTGAATTATAGTTAAAGGGTGATTTGTTATGAAAACTAATACAGACGGTTTTACACTGATTGAAGCCATAATTGCCTTAAGCATACTTGCTGTTGCAATAATTCCTCTGATGTCAATGATGACTCTTTCTGCACATATAAACAACGAGAGCAGCAGGGAATTCAAATCCTTGATGGAGGCTCAGAGGATTATTGAGAAATTCAAGTCGGTGGATATCGGTGAAATAAATGAAATGGGTTATTCGTACAATTCGGATATAGGTTGCTATGAGAAATATATGGAGCAGACGAAGAGCGAATACGGTTCTCTGGTAAGAATAACCCAGGGTGTTTTACTTTATAGGATAGAGGTGTTTGTGCTTGATGAGGGCGAAGTAATTAACTATATTGAGGGGAGCAGGATTGCCGGTGGTATATGAAAAAAGGGGATCTGTCATGGTGCTTGTGGTCGTGATTATTGCGGCAGTAACGGTTATTGCGTCTATTATGCTGAGCGTAGCAATGGGCCAGCTCAAAATAAGAAAATCCAATAGCGAGCTGAGGAGGGCGTTTTATTTGTCTGAGGACGGGCTTAACAGGATGTATTCCAACATATATGAATTGATGTGTGACGCATGTGAGAAAAGCTTGAGAATGGCGGATGAATACCTGACGGATAATCCGGATGATGATGAGAGAGCAGAGGAAGTTTTTGAGAACAGTTACAAACGGTACATGCTTGACAATATTTTTCGCTGTGTCAGCGGACAAAATCCTCGTACCGAAATAGCCAACAGCAGAAATCTGACATTTATGTATGGGAGGCTCACCATAAGTGTCAGTTCGGTATATATTTCTGAATCAGGGACAGAAAAGCGCACCTCCGCTTACATAATAGTATGCATTCCATCCTATACAGAGGTAAGGTCAGGCATAGCAGAATCAGAAAGGCAGCTTTATTATGCAGGGTTTGTCTTGTGAGAATTAAGATGAAGAACAATAAGAGTGCCTTTATAACGGCTGAGCTTTTAATATCCCTGGGAATTGTAAGTATTATTGCTGCTTTCGCCATTACTGTTCTAACGGTCAATTTTAAAAGCGCTAAATTGCTAAGGAATGATTCTGAGCTGGAATTTCATTCTCAGTATATTTTGAATTTTTTATCGGTCAAGGTAATGGAAGCAGGGAAAATAGTCTATATAAAGTCAGATCAATCGAGCGCTTTGAACTACGGTGGTGAGGTTGCTGTGGACAAGGTGGCCTTCAGATACGGCATTGATAAGCGGTACTGCTACATATTTGAGGTGAGGAATGATAAAATATTTTATGGTAACGGCAGCATGGACGATACTGCCAATGCAGAGCTGGGTACATACGTAGAAGAACTGAGGATGGTGCCTTACCCTGAGGGAACAAAGTTCAGAGATGCTAAAGCAGTGATGGTAACACTCGTGCTTTTAAAAAATGGACGGAATTATGAAATGTGCCAGGTTTATTATATGAGGGGCAGCTAAAAAAAGACAAATTTTCAAAAAAACGCATTAAAACATTGACAAACCTTGAATTAATTTATAAAATGGGATAGGTAGTTATCTTGGAGATTGTCTATGAAAGACGATGGTTTTACTCTTTTGGAAGTAATTACTGTATTTTCTTTAATCGGAATTTTAATGGTCGTGAGCATGCCTAGAATTTCAGCTAATTTCAGATATATGGATAAGATAGCGGAAGAATTTTTAGGTGATGCAAGGTTTATTCAGATGGAAGCAATGAAAGGCTCCTCCGGAAAATATCGGATTGCCGTCAATTCCGAAACAGGAAGATATTATCTGAAGAATGACACCGTGATTATTAAAACGGTGTTGATTAAGGAAAGATATAAAATAAAATATACCGGAACGGGAGAACTGTACTTCAATGCTGACGGAATGCCTGTTCATCCGGGAACCTTTACAATTACTGATACTAAGACAAAGGAAGAAAAGAGCGTTACTGTTGTTCCTGCAACAGGAAGAACAATAATAAAGGAATAAGCAGCAGTCAGCTGGTTATAATATTCATAAGGAGGAGACAATCAATGGTTACAGCAAGTGATTTTAAAAAAGGCATTACTATATCTTGGAATAATGGATTATGGCAAATAATTGATTTTCAGCACGTTAAACCGGGTAAGGGAGCGGCTTTTGTTAGAGCAAAATTGAAAAATATCGTGACAGGAGCTACAAGGGAGGAGACATTCAATCCTACTGAAAAATTCCCTCTTGCACGTATAGAATCAAAGGATATGCAATACTTATATAATGACGGGGAGCTTTATTATTTCATGGACCCTGAGTCATTCGAGCAAATTCCGTTAAACTATGACCAGGTAGAAGAGGCAATTAAGTATATTAAGGAAAATGAATTTGCACAGATGAGATTCTATGAAGGAAAGCCATTTGAAGTAAGCGCACCAAACTTTGTTGAGCTTGAGATTACTGAAACTGAACCCGGATTTAAGGGTGACACTGCAACAGGAGCTAATAAACCTGCCATTGTTGAAACAGGGGCTAAAGTAAACGTGCCGCTGTTTGTTGAAATTGGCGACAAAATAAAGATAGACACCAGAACGGGTGAATATCTGTCAAGAGTATAAGGAGGGAAACTATGGATTTTCTGTATGAAAAAATTTCTTATTTAAGAGGCTTGGCTGATGGCCTAGATGTTAAGGCGGACACCAAGGAAGGAAAATTATTCAATGCTTTGATGGAAGTTATTGAAGAAATTGCAGATGCGATGGATGACATTGTTGAAGAGCAGGATGAAGTAAACGAGTACCTGGATTTATTGGATGAAGATTTGTCATTAGTCGAAGAAGAATTGTTTGGTGACATGGAAATCGATGAATATGATGATGACTATGACGATGATGATTATGATTTCGACTTTGATGATGACGATGAGTACGATGACGAATTTGAGGACGTAGACAGCAAACAATTTGAAGATTAATACATAGAAGGCCACAGCATCAAGCTGTGGTCTTTCTTCGTCTTTAAGTCCTTACGGCCAGATTTCCTCGGGGTTTATACCATAAATCTGCACAACCTCAAATAGATCGCTGTTGGCAATGTCTTTAGGTGTAACAAGCCATGAACCGTCGTAGTCTGTATCATACCCGGACTGCATAAACGGGTACCAGGCAAGGTGTGAGCATTGGGTGGACTTTATATCCTCAGGCGCAGGATTCTTTTTGGATGTGAGTCCTACTGTCAGTCCATAGGGTATATCATTCAGGTTGTTTTTAGCAAACTGTGCAATTTCATCAAGCTTTTCGGGAGAGGCATCCTTGAGCCTGAGCATGATGAAAGACGGATATATTCTCCATTTATTTATATTCTGAAACATTGAGTTACTCCCCAAAATAATTGCCTCAAGTGTTTCATTGTTTTTGGCGTCCGTTACAATGGCAGCGTGGCCGTGCCTCCAGCCCAGGGAATGCGTGGCCTTTGTTATGAGGACATAGCCGTTTTTATAGGGAGCGAGGTTAAAGCCGTATGCTGGCTGACCTTCGTCGTTCACTATGGATTCCTGACTTGTGATTATGCCTATGGATTCGCATAACACATTATTTTTTCGCATGAAATTATCTTGAAATTTCAACAATTCATCTTTCCCGGTTTCCATGCTGAGAATTTCATCAACAGCTGTCTTTCCAATACCCGTCTGATAAAACAGCTCCTTGTAATCCACTTCGCTCAACTGGCTCTTTTCCAATATCGCCGAAATATCTGTTTTCTCGTAATCAGGAACAAAGTACCCATCAGGCTCAATCAATATGTTCATCATAGAAATAGATAAATAGATGAAAAGAAAAACCACAGCAGCTATTATGATTTTTTTATGTCTTATTTTTTTGGTTTTATTATATATCATATAAATTCCGCTTTCTGTAGAAATTAAAAATCGCAATCTTCATATAATTATATTACAATAAACACAAATTACAATGGAAAATAATTGTGGGTATAAAAAATATAAAATTATGAAAAGTTCAAGCTGTAAATATTATTATATATGTGATAAAATATATTATTATAATCAATGGAGGATTAAGATGAATAGGAAAGTAACAACAACAATGAGAGTTATATGTCTTGTGCTTGCTGTGGGCATGGTGCTGTCGGCACTCATGAGCATGTTTATGTTTATGTAGGAGGAAAATATGGATAATACTAAAGAAATAAAGAAAATAGTAGATAGAATAAGTATGATGGAAAAGGCATATCCTCAGGAAGAGCAGGAGCTGCACCACATCAATTGTGCAGAAGCACTCTTAATGTCCGCAAATGAAAAATATGAACTGGGTCTGGACGAAAGATTTATAAAGGCTGTTTGCCCTTTCGGAGGTGGAATTCAGTCTGAAAAAACATGCGGTGCACTTTTGGGAGCGGTGTCGGCACTTGGAATTATGTATACTGAGGACAGGCCCTCAGCAAATGAGGAAATGAAGGAAGTAACGAAGAAATTTGTCGAGGAATTTGAAAAGGAATTCGGAGCATTGGACTGTGCAAGCATAAAGGCAGCACACAGAAGTGAAACCGAGGGATGCAGGTACGTGAAAATCAGAGCGGCAGAGGTGCTTGAAAGAGTTGTGGGAAAATAGCACAAATGGATTATTTTGAATTTTTAAAGGAAGCAAAGGGAGTGAGGCTCAACAACCAGCAGATTGAGGCGTCCTCCTTTGACAAGGGAACCGCTCTTGTTCTTTCAACAGCCGGCTCCGGAAAAACCACCGTAACCATAGCCAGAGCAGGAAAGCTCCTGTATGAAAATAAGTGCAGAGAAAAAATTCTCACCATCACATTTTCAAAAATGGCAGCCAATGATATGAAAAGCAGGTTTCAATCATACTTTGGAGACACATATAAAGCGAAAACTGAATTTTCTACTATCCATGCCTTTTCTTACAAGATTGTCAGAGACTTTTACAGAAGAAAGGGCATTGATTTTGAACTCCTAACAAATAATTACAGCGTGCTGGCTGAAGTACTCAGATCATTTTATTCAAAGTCGTACTTCAGCTATGTAAGCGATGAAGAGGTTGAGAATCTATCATCAGCCATAGGCTATGCGGATAATATGATGATAAATCCTTCAGAGTATGAGAATTACGGAATTGAAATAAAGGGCTTTGATGAAATATATGAGGCATACAAGGAGTATAAGGCTAAGAACAGGCTGGTTGATTTTGACGATATGCTTGTGTATGCCCACAGGATAATTTCAGGTTCTGAAAGGTACAGGGAGCAGATAAGGAATACATACCAGTATATACAGGTAGACGAGGTTCAGGATACATCCAAAATCCAGCACGAAATTATAAAGCTCATAACATACAACAATCTGTTCATGGTTGGAGATGACGACCAGGCTATATATTCTTTCAGGGGCAGCTATCCTGATTTTCTCATAGAGTTCAAAAATATCTACAAGTATGGAAAAATATTCTTTCTGGAAAACAACTACAGATGTGATAAAAATATAGTAGATGGCGCTAAGAATTTTATAGAAATCAATAAGAATCGGTACAAAAAATCCATACGTACCGACAATCCCAAGGTAAATGACATAAATATCGTGCGTACGGCAAGCAGGGCTGAGCAGGCAAGAATGATAATAAAGGAGCTTGAACACACGGGAGATGATACCGTTGGAATATTGTTCAGAAACAACATATCTGCAATGATACTTGCCACCAATCTTCACGAAAAAGGTGTGAATTTCTACGTCAAGGAGGACAAGACCAAGTTCTTTTCAAGCCCCGTGCTTCAGGATATACTTTCATTCATGGCTCTTGCGCTGGATCCCAGAGACAGAGAAGCATTTTCAAGAATATATTACAAGAGCTATACATATTTTACAAAGAGCATGTGCCGTATCGTAACGGAAAGTCCGCAGACAGACATGACAGTTTTCAATATATTGGACAACTACAGATATTTTGATAACTATGTATATGAAAGAATAAGCCGTTTCAGAGCGGATATAAATTACATCACCAGACTGAAGCCAAAGGATGCGGTGAGATTTATAAAAATTGAGCTGGAATATCTCAGCTATCTTGAAAGAATGCAGGATGAAGGAAGGAACAACCTTTCAAATGCCATGCACATACTTGAAATATTGGAGGAAATAGGCTCATACTGCAGTAATATCAAGGAGTTTACCGAAAAAATCAACAACCTGCAAGATGTGCTGAAGAAAGCTTCCGAAAACAGGGAAGCAAGAATTACTCTCACGACAATTCACAGTGCAAAGGGACTGGAATACGATAGAGTATATATGATAGACAACATAGAAGGAGAATTTCCGTCAGAAGCAAGAAATATGTCAGATGATGAATACAGAAAGTACATGGAGGAAGAAAGACGAATATTTTATGTAGGTATGACCAGGGCGAGAAAAATGCTGAACATAATTGTTCCGGGAAATCCGTCCATGTTTGTAAATGAACTGATTGCAGCCAACAAGAAGAAATAGATATTTCACAATGAAGCATGAAGAAAATTCGTTTATACACTGATGAAAAAAGG
>DNNV01000335.1:0-2729 GCA_003497505.1 Clostridiales bacterium
ATCTATTGCTTCTAAAAGTGGGGCGCAAGCGATAAAACGCCGCTTTATCGGATAGGATAAGAATAATGGAAGTCTATCATTCGCTAATTTTTGATTTTCAACAGTACAGCCAATATTTACATTGTCATATCCTGCTCCCCAATCGGGTGGAAGTGACACAAGGAAACGGTCAATTCGCTTTGTCAAAATCAAAAATTCTATATCGGTTCTTTCCTTGATGATAGGCCAAACTTCTTTACGCCATTCGTCCGTTTCAGGCAGGAAAAAGTCGGTTGCAAAGCAAGTCGCAAGAATTTTATTTCCTTTAATATTGTATTCGCCTTTTGCATTCGTTCTTATAGGCCAATTGAATTTATCTGTTTTTTGTATCGTGTTTTGACCATAGCGTTTCGCGTGTGGTCCGTAAAAATAACAGTTTGTGCAGCCATCGCTTATTTTGTAACAACCTGTCCATGGTTCCCAGTTCATAGGCACTCTCCTTATTGTTCGGGTTTTATTGGCACAAACAAGGCACAATACCCATTTTATTATAATAATGTCTTATATGTTCAGAGTAAAAAAGTGGCTTTGATAGTTCGGCAATTACAGAGGTTCCATCGAAGGCAAGTGACAATGTGCCGCAAGCGTTAGGCATGAGCATATAGTTTGCCACGAACGTATCGCTCGCTGGAAATACAATGTTGTAATATAAAATATATTTTCTTAACCCTTCATGTGAGGGAAACATATTGAATTGCTTGCCATTTTTGATAATCAAATTGTTCCCCCTTGCTCTTCGTAGTAAAATTCCGCTATGTAGCATTTTTTTATTATATCATATATTTCAACAGTTTCTGAAGCAATTCTTTTTCCTTTTCCATTTACGAAAGCAACATTTTCTGATTTCTTTGGCTTGAAGTCCTGTGTGTGTTCTGCCTTTTTATTTCTCTACAAAGTAAAACAAGGTATCGTTCGACTGAAACGACACCTTGTTTTTTTCGACATTTTACTTGGCAGGCTCCCATAAAGAGTTCAATTTTGTATACTGTTTTATGCAGGACTGCCCTTAGGTTCCTTTTGCTATATTTTCTTCTTCCAATATTTTTTTATTTTTAAAATCAGTATCACGAAAATTATTATCGCAGGAATCAGAACCGGGGATGAGGAAACAACATTTACTATGAAATTTCCAAATCCTCTCACCATTGAGTTAATCGTGCCAATAAAGCCTTCTCTCGCTCTATCCCACACACCTTTTTCACCTTTTATAGCAAAACTGACTTCTCTTACCTCTTCAACCTCTAACTCTATCGTTGACATTGAAGAGCGGTCATTAATATCCGACAGACTTATGTTAATTTCATCTATTTCAGTTCGTATTCTTCTGAGCTCGTTTTCTATCTGAAGCATTTCCTCAACAGTTGTTGCTTTTTCAAATAGCGCCCTTAGATTCTGTTCCTGTATCTCAAGATTTTTAACCTTGTTGTCTTTTTCGTAATATTCTTTCGTAGCATCCTTTTCATTGATATTTTTTCTTGATATCTCAGAATTTTGCTCAAGATAGCTTACGGTTTCGTAGAAGCTTTCCTGCGGAACACGAATTCTCAGATTGCCGCGCATGAGCTTTTCATCACCGTAAATCTGATAAACCTCAGTGCTGCTGTTTTCGATGTATCCGCCAAACTCACCAATTTTTGATGCTATATCCTCGGAAAACTTTCCATAATTCTTTGTCTGCGCGTATATACTTCCGGATTTGATAATTTTCAGTTCCCTCGGCGCAGCTGCTAATGCAGTTATCTGTGAAAAGCCTACACTTTCCGGTTTTTCTGCTTCCTCCATCTTTGCATTATTTTCCTGATCCGCTGTATAATATTCAGCTGGTCCCCTGTCTGCCATATCAAAATTCGTTAAACCGTTTCCGTAATCACCCCGCATGGAAGAAGGACTCTCTGTAGGTTCGGTGGGCGCAACATTTTCAGCCATCTTGCTGCTTGAATTTTTCATCATGCCCCTGCTATTGCCGTAAACAAGGAAAACAAGCACAAGTGCCGCTGCAAGTCCGCCGTATTTCACCCATCTGAATTTATTTACTCTGCTCTTTGAGGGAAACACAACCGTTTTTGATGTCTCTTCTTCCTTATCAGCTTTTAACAGCTTTTCGTGAAGTCTCTTGCAATACCCGGCAGGTGGTTCTTCATCCGGCAATTCGTTTAAAGCCTTAATAATTATTCTGTATTCCTCAAGCTCCTTGCGGCATTCAGGACAATTATCAAGATGCTCTTCCAAAGCCTTTTTCTCTTCTTCACTCAATTCATCATCAATATATAAAGATAAACTATCTCTTATTTCATTACACTCCATATTATCACCACCCTAGCATTGAATTTTCAGTTCGTTTTCAAGTATTTCCTTCAGGCTTTTTCTTGCCCTGTTAAGCCTTGATTTCACCGTTCCCAGATTGCACGATAAAATCTCGGCTATTTCACTGTAGGAAAATCCCTGAATATCTCTTAAAATAATGATTGCCTTATAGTCATCCTCTAATTTGCTGACAGCATCATTTATTACCTTGCTGTTGAAGTTCTTTTCAAGCAGCACATCAGGATTTGCGGAATCATCGGCTATTTCCCTATAAACCTGATTATCTCCTCCTACATCAATGCCTTCATCTATTGAAACAACGTTGATATTTTTCTTTCTTTTAAAATCAATACATGTATTTACTACAATTCTGTACATCCATACCT
>DNNV01000335.1:2875-7576 GCA_003497505.1 Clostridiales bacterium
AACTTTTATCAATGCTTCCTGAGATGCATCCTCCGCATCTTCAACATTACGAAGGATTCTGAGTGCAATATTGTACGCAACCCTCTTGTAATCCTTTATAAGCTCCTCGAACGCATCAACATTTCCCTTACGACTCTCTTCAACAAGCCACAGTTCATTGCTGTTCATTGCTTCACCTCGTTCGGTTATAATATTAGACGTTATATTTTTATATTTGTTCCAAGATTTTTTTATTATATATATGTTTTTATAAATTGCACTGCAGTCCTGCCCGTCCTGCCGCCGTTCTGCATTGCAAATTTCTTGGCGTCATCCAGAATCTGTTCCTTAGATTCGTATTTCACCTTGTATTTTTCCGCAAGCCCCAAAACAATCTCGCAATATTCATTCTGATTGGGCTCCGAGTACAGTATGGTGAGTCCGAATCTGTCAGCCAGAGATGTTTGTTCATTTATTGCATCCCTCAGATGAACCTCATTTTGCCTTTCAACCATATTTTCCTTAATCAGGTGCTTTCTGTTTGATGTAACATAAAACAGAATATTTGACGGCTGCTCATATATACTTCCTTCAACCGCTGATTTAAGATATTTGTAGCTGCTGTCATTGCTCTCGAATGAAAGGTCATCTATAAATATTATGAAGTACATTCCTCTGTTTTTCAGCACATCAATCAGTTTTGTAATATGGCTCAGATTTTCCTTTTCAATTTCTATCAATCTTAGCTTTTTATGCTTAAACATGGGTATGAGCGCCTTCACCGCAGTTGATTTTCCTGTTCCGCTGTCTCCTACAAGCAGTGCGTTCAATGCATATTGACCCGAAACAAACTTGCTTGTATTTTCTATTATTTTATCTTTTTGTCTCTCATATCCGTAGATGCTTTCCATATTGACGGGATTGAAATTCTCCACAGTCACCATACTGCCGCGGTCATTGAGGCTGAACGCATAGTTGTTCCTGAATTTTCCACATCCGTTGGATTGATACTGAGACGAAATATAATCAAATACTTCCTCAGTCCTCCTGCTCTTGAACAACTCCGTAAGCTCCTCATTGCTTCCGTAATTAATGAAATTGTTCATATCGCCTGCAGCTGATGCCATTCCTTTCAGAGGAAGCTCAAATATTTTCTTAAACAGGGATAAATCATAAAGCACGGCTTTTTTTGTTTTTTCATCCACCTGCTCTCCCTCTTCCATCCTAAGACTGAATATATTTTCATCTTCTAATATTTTATATGCAATATAATCATTTATTGAATTGCATCCCTTAAAAAGAAGTTTACTGCACAAGCTGTAATATATGCTCTCCAGCTCTTCCTTGTTTTCCTCCCTGAAATAGACGCGGCAGAGATTGCCGTAGGACTGTATTATTTCATCGTTCAATATGCCCCTGTATATTATTAAGTTTGTAAAAAGTGCTTCTGCCATTTTGTACCTTCCGGATTTATTTTCTATAATTATAACATTAACACTGTTTTATGGCAATAAAAAGGTCTCTATAGGATACTCACTATTCTTCAATCTTTCTGTACAATGTTGCGATACTTATGCCAAGCTCCTTAGCAGCTAATTTTTTTGCCTGGAGGTCGTCTCCGCATCTTTTTATTTTGTTTATGATTACGCGTTTTTCATAAGCTTTTGTCAAATCTGCCAGTTTTACATTGTCTTCTTTATAATCGCCTGTTTTTCTTTTAATGTTATCCTTGCCAATAATGCTGTTTTCTTCAAATATTACCGCATATTCGACCAAATTCCTTAACTCCCTTATATTTCCGGGAAATTTATAGTTCAGAAGAAGCATTTCTGCCTCAGCGGAAAACCCACTTATATCCTTATTGTAAACCCTTGAAAAATGATTTAAAAAATACCTGGAAAGTATTATTACATCATAACCTCGTTCCCTTAGGGGCGGCAAATGAATGGGTACAACATTTAATCTGTAGTACAAATCATCTCTGAACAAATTTTTATCCACTAATGCGCTTAAATCCTTATGCGTTGCAGAAATAATTCTCGGATTTACCTTTATGGGTGTGCTTCCTCCAACCCTTACTATCTCTTTTTCTTCCAATGCTCGATTTAATTTTACCTGCATTAAAAACGGCAAATCCCCAATTTCATCAAGAAATAAGGTTCCATCCTTGCACGCTTCAAATTTTCCTGTCTTTCCTGATGTGTTAGCCCCTGTAAATGAGCCCTTTTCATATCCGAAAAGCTCACTTTCTATTAAATTCTCAGGTATTGCGCCGCAGTTTATTGCCATAAACACATTATCTTTTCTTTTGCTTAAATTATGTATGGCTCTTGCAAACACTTCCTTGCCTGTTCCCGTCTCGCCGTAAAGCAATACAGATGCATTGTTTTCCGCTATCTGAATAGCTTCTCTTCTGGCCTGAAGCAGCACTTCGCTTTCCCCCACGATGTCGGCAAATGTGATGATGTCTTTTTTTCTGTTCGATTCAAGAACTGATTCTTTCATTTTCGCAAAGTCTGACAGCAGCAAAACAAAGCCTTCATTGTTGCCTTTAACTGTTATGGGGCTTGCATTTATTATGAGCTCCATGCCATTTAATTTGAATGGTCCCACCTCTCCGTCAAATTCAATGGAAAGCAATTGTTCTAAAACTCTTTCTGTCAGCAGCTCCTGTATATGGGGCATATTACCGGAATTCAAATTTAACTTTTCATTTATGTATCTATTGGTTGTCACTATTTCTTTATTGTTGTTTATTACTATTATTCCGTCATTTAATGAGTTTATGAGGGTGAGAAGCTCCGATGACCTGTATTCAAGCATTTCCGAAGCTTTTTTCTCGCTGAATATCGTAGTTATAAGAACGCTCAATCTGCTTTCAAATTTCATGTACCCGTCTTTGTTCAGCATAAGATTCTTCCTGGCAATTTCATCGTATGCGCACATCCCCAGTACACCGATAATCTGATTGTTGTATTTTATGGGTATGCAAAATTCCACTAATTCTTTGCAACCGGAAAAATTAGAGCAGCTTATGCACAGCTCATTTTCCTTGGGATCCTCTATAAAGTATTGCTCTCCGGTCATTATACATTTGTGAAATACAGAATTTACAGGCACCTTCCTGCCTGTTTCAGTTTCATCCTTCACTGTGGTGACAACCCTGTCCAGGTTTTCATCCACTATTATAATATCAATATTTGTGACAGCCTTAAGCGCTTCCACTATATGTAGTAAGTCTGTGCTAATGCTTTTTAACTTGCTCATAAGCATACCTTTCTTTACAATTTTCGCAGACACTGAGCACTGCAGTTTTATTATATCACAGTTTATCATTTTTGATAAGCATTTTTCAAAAATGATAAATTACATATCTAAGCATTTCCAATGCGTTTCATAGTAATATGAATTATATTTATCAAAAATAAGAATTACTGTTTTAGAGTTAATAAACGCTTTCAGGCAAAATTGTTAAAATTCCAAGCTCTTGATTTTGTTTTTTCTACTTAACTTTCTTGGCACAAATATTGCTCATATATTGTCGGAGGTGTGTTATGGATAAAAAATTATTAGTTGATATATTAAAAAATCAAGTGGTTCCGGCCCTGGGCTGCACAGAACCCGGAGCTGTGGCTTATGCGGCTGCAAGGGCCAAAGAAATACTTGGGTCAGACGTAAAGGAATTAAAAATATATGCTGATAAAAATATAATTAAAAATAGCATGAGTGTGGGAATTCCAGGAACAAATGAGCATGGGATTATTTTTGCGGCGGCTCTTGCATTGGTTGTTGGAAAATCCGAATATAAATTGGAAGTATTAAAGGATGTGGACAATAGAAGCATTGACGAGGCACTTAAAATTGTTGAATCAAATATCATAAGCCTGCAGCTGGAAAATATTCAGGGTCTTTTTATAAAGGCAGAAGCATTGGGAGAGAATGATACCTGCAGCGTAACAATAAGAAACTCACACACAAATATAATCAGCGAAGTGAAAAACGGACAGGTTATTCTTGATAACACATTAAATACCGAAGCCTCCGGAGAAATCAGGAATGAAATCAAGAAATATTGTATCAATGATTTGATTAAATTTGCCGATGAAGCTCCCATTGAAGATATAGCATTTATTCAAAATGGAATTGATTTAAATATGAGAATTGCACAGGCGGGCTTACAGGGTCAAACAGGCGTGGGTCTCGGAAATTATTTTTACAACAGCGCAAAGGACACCTTTTCCATGGCAAAGGCATATACTGCCGCTGCTTCTGAAGCACGTATGTCGGGATACCTCCTGCCGGTAATGAGCAGTGCCGGCTCAGGAAATCACGGTCTTGTGGCAATAATACCTGTTTCCTATGTAGGTATGGCTGAAAAAATCCAAAATGAAAAAATAATACGCGCTGTTACATTGAGCCATCTTGTAACGATATTTGTAAAGGCGCATTTAGGCTCATTATCTCCTGTATGCGGCTGCGGTGTTGCCGCCGGTGTGGGCTGTGCCGTCGGACTTACATACCTGCTGGACGGAGATATAAATCAAATTAAGGGCTCCATAAACAATATGGTGGCAGGAATATCGGGAATGCTTTGTGACGGCGCCAAATTGGGATGCTCCTACAAGCTATCTATACCAGTGGATGCTGCGGTGGATGCTTCTGAAATGGCCCTTAAAAATATATTTATCCCGGATGATAACGGGATATTGGGGGATACTCCCG
>DNNV01000163.1 GCA_003497505.1 Clostridiales bacterium
CAAAATTGAGCCTCCCGAGTAAGGGCTGGTAGGGTCAATTGCAATAATGCCTACCTTCTTGCCTCTGTCAACAAGAGCCTTGGCAATTTTGTCTGTCAATGTGCTCTTTCCGGCTCCGGGTGGTCCGGTAATACCTATTACATGCGCCCTGCCGGTATAAGAGTGAAGCTCTCCCAATATTTTTTCGGCCTCGTCCGTATTGTTTTCCACCGCTGTTATAAGCTTTGCACAGGATCTCTTATCTCCGGTCAGCATACGCTGAATTAATTCTCTCATATCAACCACTCGTTATATAGTTCTTTTTAAATTTGATTTTATGAATTCTATCATCTGTGACGTTGTAGTTCCCGGTGTAAATATTTCTGCAACTCCCGCATTTTTTAATCCAGGTATATCTTCATCTGGAATAACTCCTCCGCCGATTATAAGCACGTCATCGACTCCCTGCTCATTCATGAGCTCCGCAACTCTGGGAAACAGATAATTGTGAGCTCCCGACAATATGCTGAGCCCCACAACATCCACGTCCTCCTGCACGGCAGCTGCAACTATCTGCTCAGGAGTTTGTCTCAATCCCGTATATATAACTTCCATTCCGGCATCTCTCAATGCTCTTGCAATAACCTTGGCTCCTCTGTCATGTCCGTCAAGCCCTGGTTTGGCAACTAATACTCTTATTGGTCTCATACTGTCCCTCCTATATTACAGCAACACTGCCTGTTCATATTCTCCGAATACTTCTCTCATAACACCGCATATTTCTCCTAATGTGGCGTATTCCTTCACTGCCGCCAAAATATACGGCATTACATTCTCCGTTCCCTGACATGCATTTCTCAAGGCCCTAAGTTTTTCTGCCACAGCTTCGGAGCTTCTCTGAGCCTTAACGTCTTCTATTTTCTTTTTCTGCATTTCACCAACTATCGGGTCAACTCTCAGAAGTCCCTTAGGAGCTTCTTCCTTAACCTGATATTTATTAACTCCCACAACTATCCTGTCAAGTGATTCTATTTCCATCTGGTATTTGTATGCTGAATCAGAAATTTCCTTTTGTATGTATCCTAAATCAATTGCTCTTGTTGCTCCGCCCAGTTCATCGATTTTGTTGATGTACTCCATTGCCTTTTCTTCTATTTCCTTTGTTCTTGCCTCAATGTAGTATGAACCTGCCAATGGGTCCACAGTATTTGTAACGCCTGTTTCGTTTGCAAGAATCTGCTGAGTTCTCAGGGCTATTGTTACGGAATCTGTTGTAGGAAGAGCAAGCGCCTCGTCTCTTGAGTTAGTATGGAGAGACTGGGTTCCTCCCAATACTGCTGCCAACGCCTGCATTGCTACTCTTATGATGTTGTTGTCCGGCTGCTGCGCAGTCAATGTTGAGCCTGCTGTCTGAGTATGGAATTTAAGCATCATGGAGCCTTCTTTTTTAGCTTCAAATCTGTTTTTCATTATCTTAGCCCAAAGTCTTCGCGCTGCTCTGTACTTCGCAACCTCTTCCAGCAAGTCGTTGTGAGCATTGAAGAAGAATGACAGTCTCGGCGCAAATGTATCAACATCCAGACCAGCCTTAACTGCGGCATCCACATATGCAATACCGTCTGCCAGCGTGAATCCTACCTCCTGAGCTGCAGTAGATCCTGCTTCTCTTATGTGGTAGCCTGAAATACTGATTGTATTCCATTTTGGAACTTCCTTTGAACAATATTCAAATATATTTGTTATCAAACGCATAGAAGGCTCTGTGGGGAATATGTATGTGCCTCTGGCTATGTATTCCTTCAGTATGTCGTTTTGGATTGTTCCTCTCAATTTATCTGGTGTTACACCCTGCTTTTCGGCAACAGCTATATACATTGCCAGAAGCACTGATGCAGGAGCATTTATTGTCATTGATGTACTTACCTTGTCCAGTGGAATTCCGTCAAACAAAATCTCCATGTCCCTGAGGGAGTCAATGGCAACTCCAACCTTGCCAACCTCACCCTGAGCCAACGAGTGGTCGGAATCATATCCTATCTGCGTAGGAAGGTCAAAAGCCACAGATAAGCCTGTGGAGCCCTGATTAACAAGGTATTTGTACCTTTCGTTTGATTCCTCGGCAGTGGCAAAGCCTGCATACATTCTCATGGTCCATTCCTTGCCTCTGTACATTGTGGGCTGATATCCTCTTGTAAACGGATATTGTCCGGGATATCCTATTTCTTCTTCATAATCAATATTTGCAACATCTTCAGGTGTGTAAAGTCTCTCAACAGCTGTACCTGAACCGGTTTTAAATTCAGCTTTACTTTCCGGTGCTTTATTCAATGATTTGTTCAATACATTTTCTTCCCAATTTTCGCGGGCGGCTTCCAATTGGTCAAGCTTCTTTTTTTCAAACATTTAAACCTCCATCTGCAATTGCATTGTTTAAAATTTATATTTATATTAATCCAAAACGGTTAATTTTGCAATATTTTTAGGCAAAATGATTTCATGTTTTTATAACTTGCAAAACTATACTGCTCCTATTTTAAAAACGTGGGCAAATAATTGCCCATATCATAGGAAAGCAGTATATACTAATCCCCTCTAATGGAACTTTTTATTGAGGATTAGTATTATTCTCAAAACAATGGCAATACCCGCCAACAGGCATCTTTAGTCCTATTTCATTGAACCTTTTTTTAAAAATCTTTCGTGCCATGATAGCGCTTCACCCAAAATATGAGGAGTGTGCATGCCAATTGAGAATTTTTTCGCTCTTTCATGGTAATCCATGAGCTGCTCCTTATAGTCCTCATGGGCACAGTTTTCTATTATCCTCACCGCCCTTTCACTTGGAGAAAGCCCTCTTAAGTCTGCCACCCCTTTTTCTGTGACAAGAACCATAACATCATGCTCCGAATGATCCACATGGGAAACCATGGGCACAATTGACGATATCATGCCATCCATAGCAGTTGATGCAGTTGTGAAGATTGAAATGAAGGCATTGCGTGCAAAATCCCCTGAGCCGCCTATTCCGTTCATCATTTTGCTTCCCATTATGTGTGTTGAATTTACATTTCCGTAAATATCAGCTTCTATTGCCGTATTTATGGATATAACTCCAAGGCGTCTTATGATCTCGGGACTGTTGCTTATTTCCTGTGGCCTCAGCACTATTTTATCCTTATATTTAGAAAAATTATCTAAAAAAATCTTCATTCGTTCAGGAGATATCGTAAGGGATGTTGAGGATGCATGTTTCAGCTTGCCGCATTCTATCAGGTCCAGCACAGAGTCCTGAAGAACTTCGGAATAAAAAACCAACTCCTGAAATTCTGATTTGCACAGCCCCCCCAGCACCGCATTCGCAACACTTCCGACACCTGATTGCAGAGGAAGCAGATCCTTAGGAAGCCTTCCCGCAGCTACCTCAGATTTCAAAAAGCAAATCAGGTTATCAGCCATCCTTTCTGAAATATCATCAATGGGAGAAACCGGATTTGTTTTATCGGGCACATCAGAAAACACAATTGCGGCTATTTTCTCCGGTGGGCACGGAATATATGGAGTTCCTGCCTTATCAAATGTGCTCCATATGGGTATAGCATCTGTATTGGGCGGAACCGCAACATTATAAATATCGTGTATGCCCTCCAGCTCCTCCGGCTGTGATGTGTTAATCTCCACTATGACCTTGGTCGCACACTCAATCAATACATTTGAATTACCTACTGAAGTGCTTGGAACTATTCCGCCGTTTTCCGCTATTGCCACGGCTTCTATTACGGCAACATCCACCTTTCCTAAAAATCCGTTCTTAATATACTGCGAAGAGTTACTCAAATGAAGATCATTATATTTTATTATTCCATTATTTATTGAATTTCTCAGAATATTGTTTGTCTGATACGGATATCTCCTCCTGATAATTCCCTTCTCAGCTAAAAGTCCGTCCAGCTCCGGTCCCGTTGAGGCTCCCGTTATGAGGTCAATCTGTATTTTTTCTCCCCTATCGGCTCTCTTTGCCAGCTCAGCAGGTATTGCCTTGGGATAGCCTGCTGGTGTAAATCCTGACATGCCCACTATACTGCCATCCTTTATTATCCTCGCCGCCTCTTCCGCGCTCATTATTTTATTGTTCAATTCTTTGCATCTTATTCTTTCCATACAAATCTCCTTAATAGAAACAAAAAGCTCCGCATGCGGAGCTTTTGCCTGTATTATTTTTTAAGCGTAATTAATTAATACCGCTATTACCATAAACACAGCTGCCATCAATGTCCATAAAACCATTAATGGAGCTACAAATTTAACCCACTGCTCATACTTGATTTTGGCAACAGATAAGTTTGCAAGCAAAACTCCAGATGTCGGAATTATTGAATTTGATATACCGTCTCCAAACTGGAAAGCAAGAACTGCCGTTTGTCTTGTAAGGCCTATAAGGTCAGAAAGTGGTGACATTATCGGCATTGTTGTAGCAGCCTGCCCTGAACCGGATGGAATAAAGAAATTGATAAATGTCTGCACAAGAAGCATTCCAACTGCACTTATTGTTTTTGGAAGTGAAGTTATAACTCCCGCCAAGCCATGTACTACGGTATCAATTATAAGACTGCCTTCCATTATAACAAGTATTCCCCTTGCCAGACCGACAACCAAGGCTCCTGTTGCCATGTCTTTTGCACCTAAGATAAAATGCCTTGCTATATCGTCTAAGGAGAATCCCCCTGCAATACCCGCAACTATGCCCATTGCCAGGAACAAGGCAGCTATTTCTGTAATATACCATCCGAACTTAAACACGCCGAAAATTAAAAGTCCCATTCCTGCGGCAAAAATCAGCAATACTAAAATATCACGCGTAGTCATCTGCTTTATGCTGCTTAGGTCTATTGCATTTCCCTTTTCTTCTTGTTCCAGGTCATAAACAATACTGTTTCTGATGTCCTTTTTTACTTTGTTGGCATATCTGAATATGTACCATGTGACTAACGCCAATGTACACAACCATATGATTATTCTAAGCCACATACCGGAAAACATGGGAACTTCGGCAATAGTCTGAGCAACACCAACAGTGAAAGGATTCATGGCTGCTGATGTAAAGCCTGCAGCGGCTCCCAATGACACCATTGCCATTCCTACAACCGCATCATATCCCAAAGCTCTCGCCAATGCTATCCCTATGGGTACAAATACGATGGCCTCCTCTGCCATACCGATGGTTAGTCCTCCAACTGAAAATACACTTACGAATATGGGTATTAACAATATTTCCTTACCCCTCAGGCCCAGGGCAATCTTACCGATACCTGCCTCTATTGCACCTGTCTGTGTTATTATATTGAATGAACCTCCAACTATAAATATGAAGAACACAATTCCTTGTGCAGCTCCCAATCCGTTGGGAAATGCCTTTAAAACGTCAAACAGCTTTGCCGGTTTTGCATTCACGTATGCAAAAGAATCCGGATCTACCACCGTCCTTCCGGATGGCAGCTGCATTTTTTGATACTGACCCGCAGGTATTACGTAAGTAAGTAATGCCACCACAATAATCATTGCAAATAAGATTACATAAGTATGCGGTACCTTAAGCTTTTTCTTTTTTAAGTCTTTTTCCATACTCTCCTCCATGGGCAATTTTTTATATCAACAGGCTTTTCCTGCCAATAACAACTACGCTTCTCCCCTTCTGTAATATTTCCCCTGTCTGTTATTAACAGTAGCTCCCTCTTTAACAGCAATTGTACCGCCCAATATAACATAATCAATTCCGCCGGGCCTCAGCTGCGGGTCCTGGAACGTGGCTGTGTCTATTACGGTATCGTAATTGAAAACTGTAATATCCGCATCAAAACCTTCCTTAATAAGGCCTTTATTTTTCAACTTGAGCCGCTTTGCAGGCATATGCGTCATTTTATTGATAGCATCAAAAAACTCCATTGCCTTCATGTCTCTGACATAATGCCCTATAACTCTTGGGAATGTGCCTGCACCTCTGGGGTGTCCCGAATTATTTCTGTATATACCGTCGCTGGCAACCATAACCAGCGGGTGGTTCAAAGCCTCCACAATTTCTTCTTCGTTCATCACATATGCCACCGCCAGCATTGTCGGATATTCTTTTCTTGCCTTTTCAAAAAGCTCTCTGTCACAGAATATTCCCTTAAACGGCTCCTCTGTGAGCATTATTGAATCGTAGCTTTTGTTCCAGAGCTCAAAGCATCCCTCATCAAATACAGCAGAACCTATGAATGTGCTGAATGCGGCATAAGGATATGCATCTACAGATATGTCCAGTCCTGAATTATAATGCTTTTCAATTAAATTGAGTGCCTCCGTCATATTACCGTATGCACTGCAGCTTGAAAGGTGGGAAATTTGAAACGGTATTCCTGTTTCCCTTCCTATCATTGCCATTTCATTAATGGCATCGAGAGCATAGGCGGCATCCTTTCTGTAGTGCGCAGAGAGAAGAATATCCTTTCTCCCTTTGATTCTTTCGGTAATTTCTATTGCCTCTTCCGTATCAATGCCCGGGCAGTATTCCAATCCGTAAGACACACCAACGGCTCCTGAATCTACTGCCTCTTCTACCATACTCTGCATTCTTGCAATTTGCTCCTTGGTGGACCTTGCATAAATATCTGTGTTTCCCACAAGATTTCTGAGAAAGTTATGTCCTATATATGACATGTAGTTTACGGGACTTCCCATTTCTTTTATAAATTCACACAGCTCATCTATGGGCTGCCTGTTGTTTCCGCAGTTGCCTGCTATGCATGTGGTGACGCCCATATTCAGCATTGTTTCAGCAATATCATATTTTTCTTTCTTCGTAAGGGAGAAATCCTCTTCATGCATGTGTATGTCAATAAATCCAGGAGATACATGTCTTCCGGCAGCATCTATTATTTCCCTCGAGCTTGCCGATACACTTCCTATATCAACGATTTTTCCATCCTTTATTCCTAAATCGCCCTCAATAATTCTTTTATTTTCCACATCAATTATTTTACCGTTTATAATTTTTAGATCTAACATAGTACCTCCTTGTCACTTACAAAATTCTTCCGCTATTTGTGTATATATATTTACGTAATCAAGAAGATTTACAACGGGAATTTTTTCATCCTTTGCATGTGAATATTTTAAATCGCCGGGGCCTGTAACGACGGTTGGTATTTTACCGTAGGTTGAAAGCACTCCCGCATCGGTCCATCCCCTTCGCTTTTCAATGTTTGGCTCCTTGTTGATAAATTTCTTGAGAACATTGTATACGGTCTTTGCAATTTCGGATTCGGGCTGAGCTATTAATGGAGCATGATCAAATTCCTCCATTAGATTGGATTCCATCCGTATAATTTCCGCTTTGAATTCTGTGTCCTCCTTGCTCAACGAATCAATGATATCCTGATATTCTTTTATTACCGAAGTAACAGTTTCTCCTGGAAGGTATCTGCGGTCTATCTGAATTATGCAGCTGTCAGCTACAGAACTTGGCTGAGTTCCTCCTTTTATCAGCCCAAAATTCATAACTGAAGGTCCCATCCATTCGTTCTGCCTTTCCTTTAGCCTTGGCATAAGCTCGTTCTCAATCCTTGTTATGAGCTTGGCTGCCTTGGAAATTGCGTTTATCCCCAGCTCCGGAATTCCGCCATGAGCTATTTTGCCTTCGATTCTTATCTCCAACCACTCAAGCCCTCTGTGACCGAGAGCATAACCGTAGTTTGAAGGCTCTCCTACTATTGCCCCGTCTGCTCTTATTCCGCTTTTCACAACATATTCTGTTCCGTCGCTTTTTTCCTCTTCTCCCACGGCGGCCGTCAATATTATATCTCCGCCCAGCACTTTGCCGCTTTTTTTTATATTGACCATGGCTGTAATCATGCATGCAACAGCACCTTTCATATCATTTGCACCTCTCCCAAGCACATAGCCGTCAATAATCTCCGCACCTAACGGATCAATTGTCATTTCATATGGTGGAACAGTATCAATATGACCATTGAAAATAAGATTTTTTCCTGTTCCATTGCCTTTTAAAGTACATATTACATTTCTTCTTTTGCCCTCAACCTGCTGATATTCCGCATCTAGACCATTTTGCCTGCAATAATTGTAGATGAATTCAGCCACATCGGATTCTCTGTCTTCCACAAACTTATGACTTGGAATCCTAATAAGCTGCTGTGTTAATCTTACAACCTCATTTGAATATTGTCCGGTATTTTAGATCGGAAGAGCGG
>DNNV01000162.1:0-2643 GCA_003497505.1 Clostridiales bacterium
TTTCCTGTTATTTCAAAGATTACATTGCTCATAATTTCCGGCTTGATATTGATACAACGATAATCCAGCGTTTTACCGTCAATTTGTTCGCAAGCATGATTATCACGCGGATTAAGCAATAATAAATCTCCCGGTTCTATGGTGTATTCATTGTTCTTGCAAGATAAAAACCGCTGACCTTTTTCAATAAAACCAATCACATAATACTCATGAAAATGATTGGGGAATTTTTGCATAATCCCTTGAAAATGATAGGCCTCCACTTTCAATTGAGCATCGTATTTTACCGTTCTTATCTCCTGTTTCATAAGCTTTCCTCCTTTCAAGATTATCTGATAATATTAGTATACCACAAACATCAATAGCATTCTTGTATGATATTGCCCTTTCCCTTAACTTCCATACATGTACCTCAGTTTCTCCGCAACGAAGCCAAGACCATAAAAAAGGCCGCGCGATTGAGCGATTCTTATGGAACATTTATTTTCAAAAGAACAAATAAATTAAATTGTTGATTGAACGGACAGGAAATGATATTATTTAAATTATAGACAAGTTGAAATCTGAGTTTGCGATATTGTTTAAAGTCAATCGTTGAAAGGAGTACCATGAAATACTGTATTTTGATGGGAAGTCCAAGAGAAACAGGTAATACGGCTTCTCTTTTAAAACCTTTTATTGAAGAATTAGAGGCCTGCGGGTCCGAATACGACTTAATAAGCCTGTATGATAAAAACATCTCTCCATGCATTGCATGCAGAGTATGTCAAGCAGATTGGACAAAATTCGGATGTCGTTTTGTAGATGATGCTCAGGAAATTTTTGATAAGATTCTGGAGTCTGACATAGTTGTCCTTGCTACTCCAATTTATTCATGGTACTGCACACCTCCCATGAAGTCTCTTCTTGACCGCTTGGTGTACGGAATGAATAAGTTTTACGGAGATGAAAAAGGTCCTGCACTTTGGGCAGGGCGAAAATTAGCCCTTGTAACTACCTGCGGCTACCGCCCGGAAAAGGGCTCTGATTTGTTTGAAGCCGGAATGGAACGGTATTGTAAGCATTCACAGCTCATATATGCAGGCATGCTTGCAGAGCGTGATCAAGGGTATGGACATGCTTTTATGAACGATGAAAAAGAAGGACGAACACGTAAGTTCGTACGAAAACTTGAGAATAACATTTGAGGCAGAAGTACTTCTGCCTCTCTTTATTAATCAGATAAATTCTTTTGAAAGAAATCACACCAATTCCAATATTCTTTATGATGCAGGCTATCTTTAAGAAACACAAACGAAAATGCATGTCTTGCACTGAAGTCCTTGATATTCAACGGAACCAGCATTTTTTGAGAAAGTTCTTTATTAGCGGCGGCCTTATACATAAATGATATGCCGAGATTATTGGACACTAATTGTTTTATTGCACTCATATTGCCGATTTCACTAACCCGGAAGAAGCTTTCAACTGTCAAATTATGCGCCCTCAATGACTGCTCAAATATGTCTCTCGTACCAGAACCCTTTTCTCTAAGAATGAGCCTGTAATCTAAGATTTCATCAAAACAGCACTGCCTATCAGCGAGTTCTGAGAGTGGAGAACACACACCGATAAACTCTTCGTCACTTATCACTTTTGAACTGTACCTGTCTTTATCAAAAAAGCCTTCCAGCAAGGCAAAGTCGATTATTCCGTCATGAAGCTTCTGCAAAAGGACTTGCGTGTTATCTACCAGCATGGTGACGGGCAGAGACGGATATGACTCCCAAAGCTTTCCCACAATGGGGGCCATCACATATTCACCTATTGTAAGTGTTGCACCAAACGCAATATGATGTGGCGAAATCTCCTTAGTGCTAAGCAGACTTTTTATTCTATCGCTGTCAGCACGCATTGTCAACGCAAAATAATACAAGCTGTTGCCCCGCTCTGTAAGCGTAAGCCTTTTGTCCTTGTACATGAACAGCTTTCCACCATATTGATCCTCTAAATATTTGATGTGCTGTGTAACAGCAGGCTGCGTGATATGTAGATATTCTGCAGTCTTCGTATAATTTCCTATCCTGCACAGCTCAAGAAATGTTTCAAGTCTAAAGTCCAGCATTATTGCACCTTTTATAATTTCAATTTATAGTAATATAAGAATTCATAATTTGATATTATCATCATTCTATCGTAAAATCAACAAGAGGAGATGATGATTATGACATTAATTAAAAAATATTTACCCGGAATCCTTATAACAGTGGTTTTAGCCTTGATATCCAAATTCATAAGTGGATTTATTCCATATGGTTTAATCAGCGGCAGCGTATTTGCCTTGCTTATAGGCATGATGCTGAATCCATTTTTATCAAAATATAAGATTTTGGGTCAAGGAATCCAATTTGTTTCCAAACAGGTTCTGCGTCTTGCAATTATACTGTTAGGATTTACACTTAGCTTTACACAAATATTTCAGGTCGGAAAATATTCATTGATTGTGATGTGCTTTACATTGGCAACTGCATTTGGCTGCGGGTATCTGCTCGGAAATGTGCTTGGCATGAACTGGAAGCTCTCCAGCCTGATTTCAGCCGGGACCGGCATTTGTGGAGGTTCGGCAGTTGCAGCCATCGCCCCGGTTATTGACGCGGAGGACAA
>DNNV01000162.1:2783-11050 GCA_003497505.1 Clostridiales bacterium
GTTATTGACGCGGAGGACAAGGATATAGCATATGCTATTTCAGCAACATTTTTATTTGATATTTTCATGGTTATACTTTTTCCTATAGCAGGAAAGTATTTCGGAATGAGTGATATGGGATATGGCTTATGGGCAGGAACTGCTGTAAATGACACTTCATCTGTAGTTGCGGCAGGATATGCTTTTTCAGATGCAGCCGGAGCATATTCGGTTATTGTAAAATTGACACGCACATTGTCAATCATTCCAACCGTCATTATTTTTTCCTTTATTAATGAACGTATCAGCGTCAAAAATAATGCGCATTCTGTGAGGCACAAAATAAATCTTAGTAAAATATTCCCTTACTTCATTTTACTTTTCCTGGGAATGGTGGCGCTGAAAAGTACGGGCATTGTTCCCGATGCCACAAGCGATTTTATGTCATCCTTAAGTAAATTTTTAATGATAATGGCTCTTGGAGCCATAGGGCTGAAAACCAATTTCAGAGAGGTTTACCGTTCGGGCTTTAAACCAATGCTGCATGGATTTACCATATCAGCACTGGTTGTAATAGTGGCATTTGCGGTGCAGATGGTAATGGGGCAGCTCTAAAATTCATCATACCTGCCAAACTCATTGATACTTTCATTCTTGGAATCATTGTAATAGATATTGAGCTTTTTCAAATTTACCACCCACAAATAAATCACATAGGGTATGAATAAAAGCATCAGCTGCTCTATTCCGGACATAAGTATAAAGTCAAAGATGCCGTGAAGCACTACCGGAACTGTCAATGATTTCTTAAAAAAATAATGTCTTTCTTCCGGTGTTGCTGAAAATTTCGCCAATGCAAGATAATAGCCCATGGTTATGGCAAAGAGCATATGAGCGGGAACAGACAACACCGCTCTATAAAATCCTATTGACCCCACATCGGAGAATCTGAAAACCACATACATGATATTTTCAATTGTTGCAAACCCAAGAGCAGACATTACGCAATACACTATGCCGTCAAGCTTCTCATTAAATGCCGGATTAAAGTATACACCCTTTAAAACAACCTGCCTTTTCATGTACTCTTCAGTAAATCCGGCAACAATAAAAGCCGTGTATGCGGCTCCAAGCATACCCGGAAATACATTGAAGGACATAAGCAGATTTTCAATCAAGACTGTGGGAATAACACAGATTACGCCCATAAAAAACACCTTCAAAAGTAGCTTGATAGGCTCTCTGTCATGCCTGTCAAACAGATAAATCATCAGTGCAAGAGCAGCACCAGGTGTTATTGCGGTTATAAATAAATTCATTCTATTTCTCCTCTGAAGTATAAGTATATGATTACAAAATAATCAACAATTAACCCTCTTTTATAAAACTTTCGGGATGAACGTAGAATTTTACATATCGTCTCCCTGATTTATCAATATAATTTCCATGTTTGTCAGGGCACATTACAGTTGCCTTTCTATTCATCTTCTGAATAAATCCCTCCATTGTTGAACTGCCATATGTAAACTTAACGCTGTCTCCGGGCTTAAGACCGTACTCACTTATGTTCGCTTCGCCTGCACCTACTAATTTGTGAGTGTGTTCCGTATGTCCGAAAATATTATTTATCAATTCCATAAACGGCTTTTTACTGCAGCTGGACTTATGCTTCACTAAAAATTCTATAACATGGCAAATCTCATGTTCAAATACCAGCATGAGGCTGTCCAAAACACTGGCGGCTTCAATTCCTCCCACATATTTTATTCTTTCTGCTTTATTGAAATTCATAAGATGGTTTAAAGAAATTTTTACTTCAAATTCAACTTCCTCCGGCTTTATTGCTGATATATTTTTCCGCGTCCTGGTATTGCCTGCCGACCGTGTCAGCTGCCTTGAAAGTTTGAATTTTATTTTTCCTCTGAATTTCTGTCTAAACCATCTGCACAGAAAAATCTCATCATACAGTTCAAACAGCAGGTACAAATCCTCTTCTGAAATCTTACCGAAGCTTTCAGATTTTATATTTGCAGACTCTTGAAAAAGTCTTCCTTTGACTGTTTTCCTTTTTTCCTCTATATTTTTTAAATCATATTTAATATCTAACATTGTTCCTCCGTAGACAGCCCTTCTAACCTATTGTTTCCTCAATGGAGAGTATTCCGTAGAACCAGAATTTAAACAATATAGGTACTCTGGATAATCCTGAAACCTCTACATGAAAATCCGTGCTGTCCGATTCCAAAAAATTTACCTTTGCACTTCGAATCAACCGTCCCTCCATATCATATAGGCTGTATTCGTGTCCGCTGTCATTTTTCACAGGTTTCTTTGAACAGAAATGCAATATAAATACATCTTTATCCACAGAACCGTTGTAAACAATATTATAATCCATTATATAATTTCTGTCATCCTCAAACATTTCAGGTTCAACAATAAACATCTTATTTTTTCCAAAAAGTTCGCATGCTCGCCTGTAATCTGCCATGCATCGAAATATGATATTTTTAATATGCTTAATAGAAACAGGCTCATCAATTAATAGCTCAGCCTGGCTTTTTTTTCTCAGAATCTCCTTAACATGCCCTTCGAAATATTCTTCCTCAATTCTTCTTTTGAAAACAAGCTCCCAGTCTATTTCACCGCTAAAAAATTCATAGTCATCTCCTATGTTGCAGCAGCTAAAGTCAGCATTTGCGTCGGAATAAGCAGACAGATCTGAATATACTATCTCCTCGCTGAACAAAAGACAGACAGGTGTATTCAATTTGCACAAAACATCAATATTAGTATTTTCAACAAAATAAAACCTCGTATATCTCTTGATGCTTTCAGAAGCCCTATCTCCGCCTTCATTGCTGACATCAAAAAACTCTATATTATTTGCATAGCACAGGCTTCTGCTGCAAAGATATCCTATGCGAATTATTGAACTCAGGTTTGAAAAGTCCGTATAATGAAGCGGACCTCTGAATCCGTAAACTTCCTTGAGCCTCATGACCTCTTCCTTTATTTTATCGTGGTTTTCCTTCAAAGAAATCCCCCCATATCATCTATTAGTAATTTATATTGGGAAGCGTTTCTTTTATGTGATAATTTTTCAATTGTTTCTGCTTATTCTATTTATTCTGTGAAGGAATGCAGCTGGCAAAGCTTCAATTTGTAAAGTGAAATAAAAAAACAATGCACACAGAATTAAAGCCAAACAAATTATGCATGCATTGCCTGTAATTTTATTTCATCTACTTCACAGCTGATGCTGACAATACCAGCGACAAGTATTTTTCTTCAGAAGTTGCACCTCTGGATGTAAGGACAATAGGAACCTTAGCTCCGACTATCATACCCGCCATAGTCCCGTTTGCAAATTCAAGCAGAGCCTTGCTCATGATATTACCTGCTGTGATATTTGGGACTATCAATATGTCAGCCTCTCCTGTAACGGGGCTTTCATATCCCTTTATTTGTGCAGACTCCTTACTGAATGCGAGGTCAATCGATATGGGTCCCTCTACTATGCAGTTTTTAATTTCTCCGTTTTCGTTCATTTTTTTAAGAACATCTGCATCCACAGCTTCGGGCATTTTGGGATTCACAGTTTCAACCGCTGCCAACACAGCGACCTTAGGACATTCATAGCCCATATTCAAAAATACATTCACAGCATTTTCAATTATCTGCTTCTTCTCCTCAACATTTGGATACATCATCATTCCGCCGTCCGTCACTGCTATGAGCTTATGATATGCAGGTATTTCAAGTATCGCAACGTGCGAAATAACATTTCCGGTCCTAAGCCCCTTTTCCTTATTAACCACTGCCTTAAGCAAATCGGCAGTCTGGAGCTTTCCCTTCATAATGAAGTCTGCACCTCCTTCATTAATAAGTTCTACTGTCTTTTCTGCGGAATCCGCATCATTTTCTGCGTTAATAATTTTGTCATCATCAAAGTCAATTGAAAGTCTTTTAAGTATTTCTCTTATTTTTGCCTTGTCCCCTATCAGCACGGGCTCCACCAACTTGTCGTTTCTTGCCCTGAATACCGCCTCCAGCGTGTGTTCATCCTGAGCAGCTGCAACTGCGACTCTCTTTTTAGAATCATTTTTTTGTACTTTTGCAATCAATTCCTTAAAATTTTTCAACTCCATAGCACCCTCCTGCGGTTTCCACTTAAAACTACTGATATTATACCATATACCCACAAATATTCAAAAACTTTCTTATGCTGTAATTTTTAATGCGAAGATAAAAAAATATCTTCCAAAAAACAATTTATGTGGTATTATATACATATTATTAAGACCTCAGTGTATGAGGTAATAGGAGCATCTTTATGGTTTACTTAACGACCTTGTCATTTATAGCATCCATCCTGTATTCATACGTTGGACTTAACACAATTAAATACAACAAAAAATCAAAGCTGTTCAGAGCATTCTTTTTAATGACGTTGAGTATGTCTATATGGTCGTTTGCAGGTGGTTTTACATATCTTGCCGAAAATGTAGAGGAGTACTCCTTCTGGAACAAAATATCTGCTTTTGGATGGTGTACTTTCGAAGCTTTTGCACTGTATTTCGTAATGGTTCTTACTCAAAACAAATATGTAGGCAACTTATATTTCAAAGTATTGATTATGCTTCCCGCAGCAATTTCACTATTCATGGTCTTATTTCTCTTTGGTCCGCACATTAATACACCACCAGCTATAGAAAAGTTTTTTTATACCGGGAATTTCCTATACAACTTTTCATATCTTGCCATAAGCATATTTATTATCTTTCAGTGGGGACATAAGTCAGACAGCAAAATACAAAAGAAGCAGGCTAAAATTATAGCCGTATTCTGTGCTGTTCCGTTTTTGCTTAATCTTATAATTCAGGTTATACTTCCTTACCTTGGTATTATAACCCTTCCCAACATGGGTCAGCTATTCGCACTGATAATGCTTTGGGGAATCCACTATTCAATTACAAAATATCAATTCCTTTCAATTCCTTCTTCACTGATAACGAATGAACTGTTCAAGGAACTTACAGGAATGGCTGTGTTGACAGATACGAAGGGAAATATAATAAAAGCAAACCGGCAGATATGCACATTTCTGAACTATGATGAGAATAAGATCGTAGGGGTTAACATTACAGACATTATAGACCATGAAGGTATATGTATGACTGTTAAAAACTGTGAACACCTCAATAATCCGGTGCGTTTTTCGGATGTTATGGTTTCTTTTAAGTCGGGGCAGGCAATTCCGTTCAAAATAACCGTTATACCTCTGCATCCAATACCCAAAATGACAACCGGTCTTTTAATCATCGGTGAAAATAAAATGATAGAAGAAATACTTAAACAGAAAAACGAAAGTATCAGCGAACTGAACAAGGAGCTTATGGCGGTTAACGAAATCTTAAAAAACAAGTCAATAAGAGACGGCTTGACTAATTTCTACAACCATCAATATATCAATGAGTTGCTGGAAATCAAGTTAGCTGAAGCCGCTGAAACTAAAGAAGATTTTTGTGTGCTAATGATGGATATTGACAATTTTAAACGTGTCAACGACCGATTCGGACATCTGACGGGAGACAGGGTAATAATTGAAGTAGCAAACCTCATAAGGAAAAGTACAAGAAGCAACGATTATGTTGGACGCTACGGAGGCGAGGAATTCATTGCAGTACTTCCTTATACAAGCCTTGAATATGCCTCCCAAATTGCTGAAAGAATCCGTTTAAGCATACAAAATCATGATTTTGGAATTATGGGTTTAAGGGTTACAATCAGCATCGGCGCTGCCCAATTTGATGACAGATTACCCGATTCTCTTATAAATATGGCAGATATGCTGCTTTATCAGGCAAAATACAACGGAAGAAACAGAGTTGAAAACATGCTTGCTGAAACAAGAGTTTAGCAGCTGCTAAAGCTTAACATTACCCCGTTTTTTCTTCCTTTCAGTCGAAAAAGCGGGGTCATATAATACTAAACAAATATTTCCGCGAGCATGCACCTCACAGAACCGCCACCGTAAAACTCTATGGTTTCTATGTTTGAATGCAGTATTTCAGTACTTTCTAAAATCTGTTCCTTCTGATGCTCAGTTAATGAATTATATGCACTGTCAGACATTACAATGAAATTTTTACCGTCTCCACCTCTAAGCTCCAGTGTATTTCCAAGAAATTTCTTCACCTGGTCCAATGATATTTCGATAATATTTTTACTGGCACCCTTCAGCTCCTTCACTACCCTTTCCCTGTCTGGCTCACTTATAGCTTCAAGGCACACTATGGCATTTTCCTCGCCTATTCCCATCATTACATTTGTATGATATATCGGAACACCATCCTGATATGCGCCGAAATAAACCGGCTTATGATTTGTATCTTCACAAAATCTGAGAAATAAATCCTTGTCAGCTCTCGGTGATAATGAACAGTATGCTGTTCTGTTCTTTCTGTCTATAACCATAGAGCCTGTACCTTCCAAAAACTTATCCGTATATTCAAACGAAAGGTAATCGTATATTTTAAGGCCTCTTCCCTCTTTTATCTGTTTTCTCTTCATCATTTCAGTTATTTCATGCTTGAACTTTTCGACTTCTTCTCTTCTGTTTCTGGCATACATGGGATAAAACACAAGGTGTCCGCCCTCATGAGTACTGAACCAGTTGTTTGGAAAAATGCTGTCAGGTGTGGAGCTACTTAAATTATCCTTTAAAACATTGACATTAACTCCTTTAATATTCAGTTTATTTACAAGCTCATTGAATTCCTTCAATGCTCTTTCCTGAATTTTATGGCTGCTTTCATCGCTTGTATTCTGATATTTGTTATTTACAGCTGTCTCTGTATTGTACATAAACATCACCGGCTGTACCATAACAACTTCATTTGTTGTGTGCTTGTACATAATTACCTCTGATAATAATAGTTTAGTAGGGACTACCCCTTTACATAGATGCATGTACAATATAAGCTTTAGACAGTCAATTGTCAACAGTAATATAATCCAAAATATCAACTTTTATTCCGAATCGGTTCCATGTGAAAAATCAATTATTTCAGACTGCGACATTATTGCGTGTGTTTCAGGAAATTCCTGTATCTGGTCGTTATCAAGACCTTCTCCTTCAGGAATTTCATCCGGCCCCGGACTTGATGTGTCATCAGTAGGATCATTGATTCCCGTACTTCCGTCCTTGTCAACAACCCAATATCTGCTGAACGGTGATATCCTCCCTTCTTTTAAATTATACTTTGAGGCTTCCTCTTCACTTATGGGCTGAAGCCCGTGCTCGGTTTTTAAAAATAATTCCTTCATTTCAATCTCCTTATTAGTTGCTGCAATTAGTATTGCCGGATGAATTTTTAATTATTACTATTTGGTGTGACTGAGTCACTGTTTTTTAATTTTGAAATATTATAATTAAGCTATAATAAAAAGTAAGGAGCGAGATATATGAATTCAATTAAAATAACAAAATCAAATTTTGAACAGGAGGTTTTAAAATCCGATAAGCCTGTACTTTTGGATTTCTGGGCAACATGGTGCATGCCGTGCAAAATGATTTCTCCTGTGGTGGAGGAAATCGCAAAAGAAGTACCTGGTGTTAAGGTAGGTAAGGTCAATATAGATGAACAGCCTGAGCTTGCATCAGCTTTCAATGTAATGAGTATACCGACGCTGGCTGTTATGAAGGAAGGAAAAATTATAAAAACCATGGTTGGAGTAAAGCCCAAGTCTTCAATCCTTAAAATGCTTGCATAATCCCAAAATTTTACCCCTTGAATTTTCCGCATAGCAATTTCAGTTTAACAGGTAAAGGAGCTGTCGGAAGAATAATAGAAGAACCTTTCCGGATTGCAGGATTTGAAAAAGTCCTTTGTCTTGAAGGGTTTTCTTTTATTGATGGAAACAGATGCAAGTGCGCGAGAATAGAGTTAATTCCCTGTATGATCAATAATAATTCGTAGTTTATGCTATATAGATGTAGAATGACAAATATTCAGGGCAGTAATTGTAACAAAGCTTGTATTATTGCATACCATGATTATGGTCGTACACAATGCTGCATACTATGGGGTGCACATCTGTATAAGGGAAGTTTTTTATTAAATACAGATGAAAAATTATGCAAAAAGTGACTTACGCAATCTGCGACATTTTATGCTTTATCTTTTCCAAACCTTGAAACACTTAATTTAGATGAAGAATTTTCGTTGAAATATACACATTTACACCAAGAAACTTCCGCCAAAAAATTTCGGATTTTTATG
>DNNV01000218.1:0-1563 GCA_003497505.1 Clostridiales bacterium
AAACGCTCAGTCAAGAGCCCTTGAGGAGGGCCTCATAAGGGAAGGCATACCATATAAAATTGTGGGGGGCCTCAAGTTCTACGAAAGAAAAGAAATCAAGGATATCATGGCATATCTCATGCTCATATACAACCAGAAAGATGGAATGAGCTTTGACAGAATAATAAACGTTCCGAAGAGGAAATTAGGCCAGAAAACAATAGAAACTATTGCTCAATATGCGGGCGAGGCTGAAATTTCAAAATTTGAAGCATGCTACGATACGCAGGAAATGAGCCTGCCGGCAGCAGCATCCAAAAGCATAGACAGCTTTGTGAAAATGATGGAAATGCTAATGATAAAGAAGGATGTCATGCCTCTTTCGGAGTTTATACAGGAAGTGTACGAATCAACAGGATACAGGGCCATGCTTTTGGAGGACGATACCGTTGAAGGAAGAAGCAGGATTGAAAATATAGAGGAATTCCTGTCTGCTGCAAAGGACTTCGAGGAAAGATACGAGGAAAACAGCCTTGAGGATTTTCTTGCTCATGTGTCTCTTCTTGCTGATATTGACAAAACCGATGAAACAAAGAGGGACACCGTGACTCTCATGACGGTTCACAGCGCTAAGGGTCTGGAATTCAACACAGTATTCATAACAGGTCTCGAGGAGGGAATATTCCCCATCATAGGAGATATGGATACGGAGGATGATGTTGAAGAGGAAAGGCGATTGTTTTATGTTGCAATCACAAGAGCCGAAAGAAAGCTCTATATAACCCGTGCAAACGACAGAATGCGCTTCGGGAATCACGAAATGAAAGCAAAGTCAAGATTCCTGAAGGAAATACCGGCTGAATGCATAGAGGAAAACGAGCCTATGTCATTTGCCGCAAAGAAGCTTGAGAGGCTTGAGCGAAATGAACCTGTAGTAAGTAAAAGACCGCCTTTCGTGAAAAATGACTTTTTCAGAGGAGGAAGCTTCGACACTGAGGAAAAGACGGAGCGCCCGAAGCTTAAATCGGATGTTATACAGCCCGGTGACCGCATTATGCACAAGGCCTGGGGAGTAGGAACCGTAGTGCAGATAAAGGAGGACGGTGACAGCAAGGTTGCAGTCATAGCCTTTGAAAACAAAGGACTTAAAAATCTCAATTTGGAATATGCACCCATAGAAAAAATTTAGTCTGAAAGGAATATATTATGGATAAGCTTCATTTGATGAAGGAAAAAATAAAGCTTTTAAATGCTGCAAACAAGGCATACTATCAGGAAAACCGGGAAATTATGTCCAATATGGAATATGACGACCTTTATGACGAGCTTGTAAAATTAGAGAGCGAAACAGGAGTGACATTGTCCAGCAGTCCTACAATACATGTGGGTTACGAGCTTCTGTCGAATTTGCCGAAGGAAGCCCATGAAAGACCTATGCTTTCCCTTGATAAAACAAAGGATGCAGATGCATTGAAGAGCTGGCTGGGTCAGAACAAAGGCATCCTTTCCTGGAAGCTTGACGGTCTTACCATTGTCATGACATATACCGATGGAAGGCTCACAAAGGCTGTTACAAGGGGAAAC
>DNNV01000218.1:1695-4477 GCA_003497505.1 Clostridiales bacterium
CGGACAAATAGGCGAGGTTATAACCAACAATGCGAGGGTGTTTGCCAATGTTCCCGTGAGCATAAAGCATACGGGTAGCGTGGTGCTCAGAGGTGAGGCTGTAATAAGTTATTCCGATTTTGAAAAAATCAATGCTGAAATTAAGGATGCGGATGCAAAATATAAAAACCCCAGAAACCTGTGCAGCGGCTCCGTCAGACAGCAGAACAACAGGATAACAGCAGAAAGAAATGTTAATTTTTATGGGTTTTCCGTGGTGAGAGCAGACGGCATTGATTTCGGAGATTCCAGGGAGGAGCAGCTTAAATGGCTCAAGGAGCAGGGCTTTGGCATTGTTGAATATAAAATTGTAACCGCAGATGATATTGAGGGTGAGATTAAGAGGTTTGAGGGGCGCATAGCTGAGAACGATCTACCTTCAGACGGGCTGGTGCTTACCTTTGACAGTATTTCTTACGGTGAATCATTGGGGGCAACGGCTAAATTCCCCAGAGATTCCATCGCCTTTAAATGGCGTGATGAAATAAAGGAAACAAAGCTTTTGGAAATTGAGTGGAGTGCGTCAAGGACGGGGCTCATAAATCCCATCGCCATATTTGAGCCGGTGGAGCTTGAGGGAACTACCGTGAGTCGTGCAAGCGTCCACAACCTGAGCATAATGGAGAGCCTTGAACTTGGAATAGGCGACACCATAAGCGTGTACAAGGCAAACATGATAATTCCCCAGATTTCAGACAATCTCACCAGAAGCGGAAGCGTTGCTGTACCGTCAAGCTGCCCCGTGTGCGGCGGCGAAACACAAATAAGAGACGACAAAGATATTAAAACCCTGTACTGTACAAATGATGAATGTCTGGCAAAGCAGATAAAATCATTTACACACTTTGTAAGCAGGGATGCAATCAATATAGAGGGCCTGTCGGAGGCTACAATCGAAAAGCTCATTGCAAAAGGTCTCATAAAAGAATTGGCTGATGTGTTTCACATTGAAAAATTCAAGGAAGAAATAACGGAAATGGAGGGCTTCGGAGAAAAGTCCTTCAACAACCTTGTGTCCTCAGTCAACAAGGCGAGAAAGACCACAGCCTCAAGGCTTCTATACAGCCTTGGTATACCGGGCATAGGAGTTTCAAATGCCAGAATAATATGCAGGAAATTTGGAGACGACTGGAGCAAAATACAAAATGCTGACTTTGATGAGCTTATTGAAATAGACGGAATCGGGGATATAATGGCAAAGAGCTACGCAGATTTTTTCGGGAATGAGAGGAAGAGCGTAATTGTCATGGACATTCTTGCCGAGATAGAGCTTGAAACGGTTGAGGAAAGCAAAGAGGAGCAGATATTCCAGGATAGTACCTTCGTAATTACAGGCTCGGTGGAGCAGTTTAAAAACAGGGATGAGCTGAAGGAAGTCATTGAACAGAGAGGCGGAAAGGTAACAGGCTCTGTAACATCGAAAACAAACTACCTCATCAACAACGACAATACGTCAAATTCATCAAAAAACAAGAAGGCAAAAGAACTGGGCGTAAGGATAATTACAGAGGATGAATTTGTAAATTGGCTGAGCAACGGAGTAGTGCCGGAATAGTTCAGCCTTTACGGACAGCTCGAAATGTGATAAAATATACAAAACGGGGACGGAGGAAGTATGGCATTCAGGATTTTATTGTACTTCGGACTTTTGGCTGTGGGCTGGATTTTAAGCAGCAAGGGTCTCATTAATAAAAAAATATCGGGTAAAATTTCTCACCTTCAGACAGTGGTGCTGTTTGGCCTTATATTTGTAATGGGTGTAAGTGTTGGAATGGACGAGCAGGTATTTTCCTCAATAGGAAAAATTGGCTTCACGGCTGCAGCGTTTGCCGTAACGACCTCAGGTTTCAGCATACTGCTTGTTTATGTGGCAAGGAAGAAATTTTTTAAGGATGAAAAAATTACGGGAGGCAGACATGACTAAAAAAATACTCATTGTTCTGGCTGCCGGTATATTATCGGGTCTTATAATGCCCGATGCAGTGCAGGGAAAAACAGGGCTGCTTATGGATGCAGGGCTTTGCCTTCTGCTATTTTTCGTAGGAATAGATTTGGGAGGCAACAGCGAAATATTTAAGAACCTGAAAAAAGCCGGTTTTAAAATCCTCATTGTACCTGTGGCAACCATAGCAGGTAGCCTACTGGGAGGCGTTGTGTGTAGCGTATTGTTCCGTATGGATATATTTGGAGCCCTTGCGGTGGCATCGGGAATGTCGTGGTATACTCTGTCGGCAATAATCATAACACCTGTATCCCCAGAGCTTGGAGCAATTGCGTTTTTGACCAACGTTTTCAGGGAAATGATGGCATTTGTCTGTATACCGATTATAGCGACGCGCATAGGATATCTGGAAACCATAGCTGCCGGAGCAGCAATAAGTATGGATACGGGTCTCCCCATGATAACAAAAAATACAAACCAAGAGGTCGCCGTGATAGCATTCATCAGCGGAGTGATAATATCTCTGTCGGTGACGGTGCTGGTACCGATTTTTATGGGCATGATGACTGGCATGTAAATATAAAGATGTATAAAAGTAATTAAGGAAGTGATAGTATGACAGTAATATATTTAACCAGACATGGTGAAACAGAATGGAACAGGCAAAGAAGATTTCAGGGAAGCAAGAATTCCGAGCTTACCGAAAAAGGAATACTGGGTGCGGAGCTTCTGGCATCTCGTATTGAGGATGTTGAGCTTGACTGTATAATTTCAAGCCCTCTCAAAAGAGCGTACCACACT
>DNNV01000219.1 GCA_003497505.1 Clostridiales bacterium
TTATGTCAAGACATAATGTGCAACATTGCATCCAAAATATAAAGTGTATGTACAGTCTCGGTTTACATAATTTAATTTCTGTAATCTTATATGAGCGCATATATAATAATAAATAAAAAACAGGAGGGCATATTTATTCAACAACTGTTGAATAATAATTTCCCACCTGCACTATATTTTCGTTATTCGTCTGAGCCTCCGGACTTATCAGAATCATCAGCGCTGAGCTTTACATCTCCCAGTTCATATTTCTCTCTTACCTTCATCTCTATTTCATTCATGAGTTCGGGATTTGAAGTCAGATAATCCTTTGAATTCTCTCTTCCCTGTCCTATCCTTGTACTTTCATAGGAATACCATGCACCTGATTTGTTAACTACACCGGCTTCCACCGCCATGTCAAGGATGCATCCTTCCTTTGATATTCCCCTGCCGTATATAATATCGAACTCCGCCTGCTTGAACGGAGGTGCAACCTTATTTTTAACAACCTTGACTCTTGTTCTGTTTCCGTATACATCATCGCCCTTTTTCAGCGATTCTATCCTTCTTACGTCAAGTCTCATGGAAGCGTAGAATTTAAGCGCTCTTCCACCTGTAGTGGTTTCAGGACTTCCGAACATCACGCCCACCTTTTCACGAAGCTGGTTTATAAATATCGCAACTGTATTTGATTTATTGATGGCACCTGCAAGCTTTCTAAGAGCCTGTGACATAAGCCTCGCCTGAAGGCCCACGTGGGAATCTCCCATTTCGCCGTCTATTTCCGCCTTAGGAACCAAAGCTGCAACAGAGTCAATTACTATTACATCCACAGCACCACTTCTTACGAGAGCTTCTGCTATTTCCAATCCTTGCTCTCCTGTGTCCGGCTGAGAAATAATCAAATCCTCAATCGAAACTCCAAGCTTCTTGGCATAGCCGGGGTCAAGAGCATGCTCTGCGTCAACGAAAGCAGCTATGCCTCCTCTTTTTTGTGCTTCTGCTACTATATGTAATGCCACGGTCGTTTTACCGGATGACTCAGGTCCAAATATTTCAATAATTCTTCCTTTAGGAACTCCACCTATGCCTGTTGCAATATCAAGGGGCAGAGCACCGGTTGGGATGGCTTCTATATTAAGCTTTGCATTTTCTCCAAGCTTCATTATGGAGCCTTTTCCAAACTGTTTTTCTATTTGAGCAATCGCCAGCTCAAGGGCCTTTTCTTTTTCCATTCCACAACTCCTCTACGAACATTTGTTCACTTTAACCTATTATATAAAATAATACTGCCATTGTCAATAAAGAAAATATAAAAATTACTGAATTACCTCAATATTCTCATATATGTATGTAGCTCCCGATGTTACCGTCAGAAGCACTACCACCGCCACGAGAGGCCCTATCCAGAATGCTGTAAATGCAGCACCTGCATGATTCAGCAATATGAATATAATCAATATCATCTGGAAAACCGTCTTGATTTTTCCCCATGAATTTGCTGCAATGGTAATTCCTTTAGAAGCTGCAAGTGTCCTGAAGCCTGAAACAAGAAATTCTCTTGAAAGGATCAAAACAACAACCCAGGAGCTCAAATAGCCTATTTCAACAAATGCTACGAATGCTGCAGCTGTAAGCAGCTTGTCTGCAAGAGGGTCCATGAATTTTCCAAAGTCTGTTATTAAATTGTCTCTTCTTGCAATATAACCGTCAACAGCATCTGTTGCGGCGGCGGCAACAAAAATCAAGAGGGGCAGCACTCTGAATGCTCCCTTGCTTATATAAAGAAAAATCAGAAACAAAGGTATTGCCAATATTCTTATTACAGTCAGCTTGTTAGGTAGGTTCAAATTTTTAAACCAGTTCATCACTACATCTCCCATCATAATATATTTAAGTTTGTACAGCTATATAATAATAGCTCCCATCATGTCATATTCCATAACATCATTTATTTTAACCTTGTAAATACCCCCAAGCTCCAAATCTTCGTCGGAGGTTACGTATACGCATCCGTCTATATCAATTGAATCCATGTAGGTTCTTCCCACCCAGATGTTTTCAACATCCTTTTCTTCAATGAGAACATCAAATGTCTTGCCTATATTGGCAAGGTTGTTTTCATACGAAACTCCCTGCTGCAGCTCCATGAGCTCGTCATGCCTCTGGTCTTTAACTTCCTCTTCAATCTGCTCGGGAAGTCTGTAGGCAGGAGTGTCCTCTTCTCTTGAATACTTAAATATACCAACTCTGTCGAGCTTGTATTCCTGAAGGAATTTCAAAAGCTCCTCATGCTCTTCCTGGGTTTCTCCGGGGAATCCAGTAATTAGTGATGTTCTAATGACCGCTCCTTCAACCTCTGTTCTGATTTTATTTATCAAATCAACTATCTGCTGCTTATTGGTATTTCTGTTCATCCTTTTCAGTATTCTGTCATTTACATGCTGCAGAGGAATATCGAAATATTTAAGCAGCTTGCTGTTATTTTTAAATTCGCTTACAAGCTCATCATATATATCTTCCGGATACAGGTAATGAATACGAATCCATTGTATTTCTTCTATTTCTGATATTCTGCGTATAACTTCATGCAGCTTTTTTTCTCCATATAAATCAACACCGTACTTGCTTGTATCCTGTGCAATAACTATGATTTCTTTGGCGCCGTTTTTCGCAAGTTCCCTTGCTTCTTCAACTATCTTTTCTATTTTTCTACTTTTATAAGGTCCTCTGAGCTTAGGAATAACACAGTATGTGCAGTTGTTACTGCAACCCTCAGCTATTTTCAGGTATGCATACCACTCTTCGGTCAGAGTGTTTCTTGGTAGACTGTCATCATCCAAATTCTGCATATTTACATCCACGACAAGGTTCTTGCTGCTTTCATACTTATCAATGTATTCGTCTATTTTATCAAAGCCGCTTGTTCCAACTATAATATCAACTTCCGGTATCTCTTTTGCAAGCTCCTCTCCGAATCTCTGGGCAAGAC
>DNNV01000105.1 GCA_003497505.1 Clostridiales bacterium
TGACATGTGTTTTTCTACTACGTTTAGTACAGCTTCAAGTCTTTGCTCATATGTATATTTTGCCATAAAAAAGTACACCTCCAAATGTTATTTTATGTCTAACATTTGGGGTGCACTTCACAGCATTTGAGCCTCATAATTTTAATATAAATAAGTTGCTGTCGTTCTTTAAACAAAAATCAATTAAATAATGAATATATGTAAAAAAACAACATAAATATAATCATGTAGATGAAAAAGAAAAAATTTCAAAAAACATTATAGAAAAAAAAGGGTTTTGTGAAAAATTTGCGTATTATATATATAAATAAATACTTATAGGGGGATATCATGCAGAAAAAAGTTAAAGTGGTTATTGCGGATGATAATAAGGAATTCAGGCTTATACTTAAAGATTTTTTGGAAAGCAAAAATGTCTTTGATGTTGCGGAAATGGCCGATGATGGAATTAAGGCATTGGATGCTGTTGAAAAATATGAGCCGGATATACTGATACTTGATATCATAATGCCGCATTTAGATGGATTGGGGGTAATAGAGAAGCTTCATAAAAAGGAATTAAAAAAATTTCCTAAGGTAATTATTTTGTCGGCGGTAGGACATGACAAGGTTACGCAGAGAGCAATTAATATGGGGGTAGATTATTATATTGTTAAGCCGTTCAACTTTGAATCATTTGCAGATAGGCTAATTCAAATTTCCGAGCTTGAAACATCCAGAGTTCAAAGTAAAAACAAGGAAATCGTATACAATGAAAAAGTAAATGCAGAACTTAGTCTTGAGGTTAAGATAACTGAAATTCTTCATGAAGTAGGCGTTCCGGCACACATAAAAGGATATCAGTATTTAAGAACGTCCATAATTGATGTTGTCAATAATATCGAGCTTTTAGGTGCTATTACAAAGGAATTATATCCTATGATTGCAACAAGATACGGTACAACACCAAGCCGTGTTGAAAGAGCAATACGGCATGCAATTGAAGTTGCATGGACAAGAGGGAAGATTGAAACAATAAATAATATCTTCGGATATACAATACATAACAACAAAGGTAAACCCACAAACTCCGAATTTATCGCAATGATAGCAGATAAACTCAGGCTGGAGCAGAAGGTATCCTAATATTCGTTACAGTTAAGCCTTGACAAACGCATTGATAGTTATTACAATTAATCGAATGTGTGTGACTTAAGCATTACTTGTCATGCAAATTAAGGAGGCAATTTTGAATAAGGAAATAACTGTTAAAAGCGAAAAAATATTTGAAGGAAAAATTATAAATTTAAGAGTAGATACAGTAGAGCTTGAAAATCAAAAATATTCAAAGAGAGAGATTGTTGAACATAAAAGTGCATCGGCAATCGTAGCTGTTAACGAAAAAAATGAACTGCTGCTTATCAGGCAGTACAGAAAGGCAGTTGAAGACTTTTTGTACGAAATTCCCGCAGGAATTACAAATATAGCGGAAGAACCCATTGAATGTGCGCTGAGAGAACTGGAAGAAGAAACAGGCTATGTTGCAGAAACAATTAAATTAGTGTATGAGTTCTACACTTCACCTGGGTTTTGCAATGAAAAAATCTATTTATTCAAAGCAGAAAATTTGAAATATACTTCAACAAAATTTGATGAAGATGAATTCATCGAAACTATACCCGTAAGTAGGGAAGAAGCAAAGAAACTTATTGAAACAGGAAGAATTACAGACGGCAAGACCTTGGTAGGCATGCTTTACTGGCTGAATTCTTAATAACACAATAGCATTAAACCTTCTGTACAAGCATATATTATATAAAGCTGCAGGAGGTTTTTTTTATGAATAATGTACTGAAGAAATTAGTTCAATCAGAAAACAAAAGATTCGTGCTTTTATTGTTTGTTTTAATTTTCTCTTTGATGCTGTCTTCAATAATTTACCTAGTTATAAGCGACGGGAACATAAGAACCATAAATTATGACAGCATAGCACTTATGAAATTCAGTGAAATTTTTGTGTCTACAATAAAAAGAAATTTAATTTATTTCATTGTGCTCATCTTGCTGACAATCCTGGGACAGAGTGAAATCATAATAATTCTTTTCGGAGCCGTCTCCATATACTACGGACTTTCGGTAATATATTTAATAAAGGCATTAAAGATGAGCATCGCATACTTTGCAATGACCTTTACAGACTATATATTTTTCTTTCCTGTCTTGCTTTATTTTACATTTATTTCAAACACAACATCAAAATATACGAAAAAAACAAAAAACATAGAGACTATTTCTCATAAATTTGATATAATCAAGTGGAGCTATATCAGGCTTTCTTTGATATATCTTTTTATTGTAACTATATACAGTCTTTTCTACAGCATATACATATTTATATTAAGCAGATTGTTGGTGGGATAAAAATGGATAAAAATATTGAAAATTACAAATCATATTTAACTTCGAAAAACTTAAGCACTAACACAATAAACTCATATATTTACGACATAAACGGTTTTGGCGAGTATCTCAATGAAGAGTACGGACTTGAGCTTACAAATACCAGAAAAGCTCATGTGCTTACATATCTTGTGAATCTTCAGAAAAATGGAAAGAGTTCGGCCACAATTTCGAGATCTATTTCCGCAATGAAAAATTTCTTTGAATTTTTAAAGAAAGATAAACTTATTGAGGACAACCCTGCGGGAAGTATCCATAGCCCAAAACAAATAAAAAAAATTCCATCAATCTTGACTGAGGATGAAATAAGCCTGCTGATGAAGCAGCCGGATATAAATTCCTTCAAGGGAAGCAGGGACAGTGCAATACTTGAGCTTTTGTATTCCTCAGGCATCAAAGTTACAGAGCTGATTAACCTGAAAATTAAGAATATTAATTTAGGAGTCGGAATAATAAATGTAGAAGGCACAAAAGAAAGAATTGTGCCCTTAAGTCAATATGCCATAAATTCAATCGACAACTATTTGGAAAACTTCAGAAATAAGCGCTGCAAGGAAGAAAATGATTTTCTTTTTGCAAATATATCCGGTGAACCTATATCCAGGCAGGGTATATGGAAGATATTAAAATTTTATGAGAAAAAAATGAACCTCAACAAGGAACTGTCTCCTCAGATATTAAGAAATTCATTTGCGGTCCATCTTTTATCTCACGGGGCGGATTTAGGAACAGTTCAGGAGCTCATGGGTCTGACAAGCTTTGCCGCGACGCAGAATTATTTCAATAGCGTAGAATTTAAGTCTATTGAGGTGTTTAAAAAGACATTTCCGAGAGTATAATATTATCATAAGAAATATTGACTAATTGATAAAGGAGAAGATTTATGATAAATAGAGCAGTTTTAATCGTGCTGGACAGTGTTGGAGTGGGTGAACTCCCTGATGCCGCAGAATATGGAGACGCAGGAAGCAACACTGTGAAAAATATTTATAGGGCGATAGAGAATTTT
>DNNV01000170.1 GCA_003497505.1 Clostridiales bacterium
CATTGTACCCTTCAGATGGATTGCTGAAAGGTCAAATGACAAAGAGAAAAATATACTTATTAAAAGAATATTAATAGGAATCGGAATATCGCTGCCCTGCGTATTCTTCCTCGTGTCAATGCTGGCATCGGCGGATATGGTATTCAATGAGGGGGTTATTTCCTTCAACAACTGGGTTGTTGATCTGCTTGATATATTTCAGTTGATTAAGGTTGCTATTGGAATATTCGCAGGATTGTATCTCTTCGGGCATTTGTACGCTGTGTTTTACGAAAACGAAAAACCCCTGGCGGCGCTTGCAGGAGACGGCATTATATCGGCACATGTGATAAAGGGTGATGTGATTGTAATAAATATTTTAACGGCATCCGTTTTAGCGGTATACACCCTGTTCATTGCAATACAGTTCAGATACTTGTTTTCATCGGGAGAGCTTCCTTATGGGCTGAATTATGCCGAATATGCAAGGCGGGGATTCTTTGAGCTTGTATTCCTCAGCGTTTTGAACATAGCCCTAATATTGGCGGTAACATTTTTGCTCAGGGATAAAATTTATGCAGAAAAAAGTAAAGGAGCTTTGTTTACAAAGACTATGCTTGTATATCTGTGCGTAATAACAGGTGTATTGCTTGTTTCATCATTTTACAGGATGTCCCTCTATGACAGCGCATATGGATTCACGAGGCTCAGAATTTTAGTAAATATGTTCCTGATGTTTGAGGCTGTTGGGCTCCTGGCAACTCTGGTATATATATTGAAGCATAATTTCAACATATTGCTTGTATATGCAGCCATAGGTCTCTGCTACTACATGACGGTAAATGTGGTGAAAATCGATAAGATAATAGCTGAAAGAAATGTGGATATGTATCTCGCCGGTCAGGTTGAATCTCTGGACATGGGCTATCTTACGAGCCTGTCTGCTGATGTTGTTCCTGGGATAATCAGGCTTATAGATAATGCGGAGGATGAGGTGAGATATCGGACTATACGGTACTTGGACGACATTGCACAGATGTACGAGAATAGGATGGAAAATTGGCAAAGCTATAATTTTTCTGCTGAAAAAAATAGGGAGCTTCTGGAAGTAAACAAAGAGCTCATTCAAAAGATGAAGGGCGAAGACTTTTATAATAAAATATATATATACGAGTAAGTGATAAATCGTTCAGGAAAATGACAGGAATGTCATTATTCTGAACGATTTTAAAAATCAGGAATAAAATTTTGCACAGGGCGCAAACTTTTTTCAATGCAGTGCCGTCTATATAGTGTATCAGTTAACTATACAATAACAAAGGAGGACTTGACAGCGATGAACAGCATCAAAACAGAGGAACAAATAGCAGAACATGTTCTGAAATACAAAGAAAGATATTACAGGCTGGCTTACAGCTATGTAAAAAATGCCGATGATGCTATGGATATTGTTCAGGAATCTGTATATAAAGCAATTTCCTCCGTAAATTCTCTGAAAAACCCTGATTTTCTCAAAACATGGTTTTACAGGATTTTAGTGAACACTTCAATTGATTTTGTACGTAGGAAGCAGGGCATCACCATTATGGATGAAGAAAGCCTTTTAGTGATGGATAAGGGCTCGGATGATAATTACGAGAACTTTGATCTTAAAAGTGCCTTGGAGAACCTTCCGGAGAAATACCGCACCATAGTGCTATTGAGGTATTTTGAAGATTTGAAGCTTGAGGAAATTGCTGAAATACTTAATGAAAATATTAATACCATAAAGACACGGCTTTACAAGTCGCTTGAAATTCTGCGCGTAAAGATGGAAGATTACAAGGAGGTTTAAAATGACAAACAACACATTTAAAGGTCTTAAGAAAGAATATACAGAAGTGCCAATACCGGCAGAGCTGCATGATATGGTATCAAGAGGCATAGACAGGGGCATATTGGAAAACAGAAGAAGGGCAGCATTCAGGAGACTTAAGATTACGGCTGCTTCCATTGCCGCATCCTTGACTCTGTTCACTGCGGGAGTTAATTTAAGTCCGGCGTTTGCCTACACCATGTCAAGAATACCTGTACTGGATAAAGTAGTAGGTGTTCTCACAATAAAGGAATTTGTAATAGATGAAGACAAATATAATGCCGACATCAAGGTACCGTCAATAGATGGGCTGGAAAACAAGGAACTTGAAAACAGCCTGAATGAAAAATATCTTGAGGAAAATAAAAAGCTCTATGAAGGGTTTGTTGCGGACATGGAAGAACTGAAGAAAAACGGCGGCGGATATATGGGAATTGACAGCGGCTACATTGTAAAAACCGACACGGAAAAACTGCTTTCTGTAGGCCGTTATGTTGTGAATACCGTCGGATCCTCTTCAACAACCATGAAGTACGACACCATAGATAAAGAAAATGAAGTGCTTATAACGCTGCCCAGCCTGTTCGCAGACGACAGCTATGTGGATGCAATAAGCAGTGAAATTAAAAAGCAGATGATTGAACAAAACAAGGCTGACGAAAACAAATATTACTGGGTGGAAGGCATTGAAGAAAGCGATTCAATGGAGCTGTTCGATAAAATATCAAATGAGCAGAATTTTTACATCAGCTCAGATAACAAGCTGGTAATTTCATTTGATAAATATGAGGTAGCACCCGGATATATGGGAATCATTGAATTTGAAATCCCTACAGATGTAATTTCAAATATCCTGGTAAGCGGTGAATATATAAAATAAAGAGATACATTTAAGTATAACCTTAATATCTTTTGATAAATGATAATTTTGATAAGGTGACATTTGTGCTAAGAAATTAGTGCAAATGTCATTTTATATTAAAAAAAATGATGATGTATGGTATAATACCTGTAATCTATCAGCAGGGAGTAAGCAGATGGAAAATAAGATATTACAGTCAGGAAAAGTTTGTTATGAAGATTTCAATTAAGAAGATACTTATAATAATTCTTATTAATATTGTTATAGTACTTTTGTTTGCCGTCAATCAATTTGTTGATAATACTTATAACATGAGCTTATATAAATATATTCAGTACTCAATTCCTCTAACACAGACTGAAGTTGATTATATGTCCGGGAAAGGGACCTTGTTTTTTTCATCCGACAACAATGCTCCTCCATTTGCTTACATTGACAAAAACAGCGGACAGTACAAAGGCTTGGTTCTTGATTATGTGAATGCTCTATCTATTGAGCTGGGAATCAATATTGATTACATGCCTCAGAAATGGGAGGACGTAATAAGCAGTGTAATATCGGGTGAAGCTGATATGTGTGATGTTTTTCCCAGCGAAGAAAGAATGAAACATCTTGTTTTTTCTGAGCCCATATACCGCATGCGTGCCATTGTAATGATAAATAAGAATTCAGACATAACCAATGCATATGGTTTGTCAGGACATAAGGTAGCAATACCATCGGGAGATTATGCCGCAGAGTATGTCAGAACAAATATACCGTTTATTGAAATTGTCGAGACATCAGACTTGCAGGATTCACTGAGGGAGCTGAACGATGGACGTGTTGAGGCCGTAATAGGAGATGAACCTGTTCTCATGAATTTTGCTAATGAGCTTGGCATGAATGATAAGGTTAAAATACTGGACTCTGCACTGTATGACAGAGATGTGTGCATTGGAGTAAGAAAGTCTGATCCGCTTCTCCTGAACATATTAAATAAAGGGATTTTGAATCTGCACAAAAAGAATTTTGTTGAGAAAATTCAGCAAAAATGGTTTGGTATATCATCCGCCATTTTAAAGCATAAGGTTCCGGAAAAATTCATGCTTCTTTTTATAGTCTTAAATACAGCCCTAATTATAATTTTTATGCTGACAGCTTTATGGAGCTATACGCTTAAGACTGAGGTAACAAGAAGAACTGAGGATTTAAACAAAAGCAAAAACAATTTGCAGATAACATTTGATAATCTCTCAAGTTTTCTGATATGTCTTGATGGGGATGGCTGCATAGTGAATTCGAATAAATCATTTCGTAGTTATATTAAGGATAAGCCTGTCAACGGCATGTGTTATAGAGATATTCAAATACTAAATTGTCTGAGTATTGATGATGCAGCACAGAGAGACGGAGAGATTACCTACGAAGGGCGGTTCTATCTTTTTTCAGTCTCCGAACTGGATTATTCAGATTTTAAATATATTGTGGTCATTGAGGACATAACTGACAGAAAACTGAGCCAGCAACAGGTCTTGCAGCAAAATAAAATGATAGCACTAGGACAGCTTGCAGCAGGAGTTGCACACGAAATAAGAAATCCCATAGGATTGATACAGAATTATTGCTACATACTTAAAACATATATTTTTAACGGCAATACAGTAGCCGAAGATTCTATTAATGCTATGGAATTATCTGTGCAGAGGGTGGACAAGATAATAAATAATTTGCTTAACTTTTCTCATGCTGATGCTGATAAACTTACGGTGGTAAATATTAAAGAACTTATAATGGACATTATTCTGCTTGAGAATAAAGCAAGAATAAAAAATAACATTCAAATTAAATTAAATTGCAATGACGATATAAGAATGCTTACAAGAACGGAATCTCTCAATCACATATTTCTAAACCTTCTGTCAAACTCAATTGACTCAATGCCGGATGGAGGAAGTATTACTGTGGACTGTGCTGTTGAAAATAATTATTTAACAGTTGATTTTGCCGACAACGGATCAGGAATCAGTCAGGAATATCTTGAGCGCATATTTAATCCGTTTTTCACAACTAAAAATGTCGGGCAGGGAACAGGACTGGGGCTATACATTGTTTAT
>DNNV01000351.1 GCA_003497505.1 Clostridiales bacterium
TTTAGGCGTATGTGCGAAATGTTGAAATATCATGATTTATTTTATGTTATAAAATTTGTGGTTATTAATTTAACTTGGTACACAAATTGCATAATATGGTACAGGTAACGAAGAACTATATTTGAACAAAAGAGAGGAGAATAAATGAAAAGATTAGTAGCATTTTTAATTGCAGTTTTAATGTTGGTTGCAGCCGTTACGGGCTGTTCAAGCAACACAACAAATCCTGCTCCCGCCAAGCCGGCTGAATCAAACCAAAATGGCCAGCAGCCTGTCGGTGACAGAACATTAAAGTTCAGACTTCCTGCTTCCTTGCCATCGCTTGACTGGGAGCAGACTACAAATACTCGTGATATGAAGGTTTGGCATCAGATGTATGAAGGCCTTTACGGTATGGATGAAGCAAATAACGGGTACTACAAGGAACTTGCAAAGGAAGTTGCTTTAAGTGATGACCAGAAGGTTTATACAATCACCCTTCAGGACGGAGTTAAATTTCAGAATGGAGAGCCATTAAAGGCATCTGATGTTGTTTTCAGCTATAATCGTGCCATGAAAAACTCAAGATTTAATTATCTTACTTCCATGATTGAAAACGTTGAGGCAGTTAATGACAATACGGTGAAGGTTACGCTGAACAAGCCATATTCTCCGATTGATCACACATTCTTCAGCATTAAGATTCTCAGCGAGAAAGAAGTGACAGAACAGGGAGATAAGTTCGGTACAGTTCCTCATAAGGCCGGAACAGGAGCATATTATGCAACAGAATACAATGTTGCGACAGGAGTAAAGCTTGCAGCGTTTGAAGATTACTGGAGAGGAGCTCCTGTAATCAAAAATGTTGAGTATATAGTTATTTCTGATGAAGCCGCTTCTGTAATAGCATATGAAAACCATGAGCTGGACTATTTTGAAGATGCACCTCTGTCTGAATGGGACTCATTATCAAAGGTTGCAGGGGATAACAAGACATTGATAAAGGGCAATAACATAATGTTTATGGCTATTAACTATTTGTCGCCAACCAACAATAAGGTGCTTGCTAATGAAAAAGTGAGACAGGCTATATTTTACGCCATAAACAAAGAAGATATCAATCTTGCAGTAAGTGACGGGTATGGAACAGAGGCTATTCACTATATGCCTCCTGAATACGTGGCAACATCACCTAAGGACGGATTTGAAACATATGACTACAACCTTGAAAAATCGAAGCAGCTTCTTGCAGAAGCAGGATATCCCAACGGTGTAGACGTTGGAACAATAATGACATACGGCGCAAACACATCAAATAATGCAAAGATGGCACAAGTACTTCAGGCTAACCTGTCGGAAGTTGGAATAAATGCACAGGTGTCGGTAATGGAAGCAGCTGTTGTTACACCTAAGCTATACGCTCAGGAGTATGACATATGTGTATTTGCGGACTCCGGAAACTACGATTACAACAACATCCGTCAGCAGGTTCACAGTGAGTCTGTAGGAATGTATGTAGTTAAATTTAAGGACGGTCCATTCAACTGGAAACGCATGGAAGAGCTTGTAGACCTTGGTGCATCCACATCAAATATTGATGAGCGTGTTAAATATTATAAGGAATTGTGGGCAATGGTTATGGATACAGCTACTATACTTCCTGGATTGCACAGACCGGTTGCAATTGTATGGGCTGATGATCTTAATATAGGTAAGCCTGTTCCTACATATTACAAAATTCGTACATTTGAATTGAAAAAATAATTTATGAATTGGAGGCTGCTGTCAGTTATGGTCGTATGACATATAATGCGGCAGCCCCGTAATTTAATAATAAAGTCAGGAGAAAGAACAATGTACAGATACGTCATAAAAAGAATACTGTTCCTGATACCGACAATACTAGGGGTGGTGTTCATAATATACCTGGTAATGAACATAACACCAGGAGACCCGGCAAGAGCTTTGCTGGGAGTATCAGCCCCTCAGGCAGACGTTGATGCTTTAAACAGAGAGCTGGGATACGATCTGCCATTCTTACAGAAATACGTCAACTATATCAAGAACATGGTAATAAACAGAAACTTCGGCATATCATACTTCACCAAGCAGTCAGTCTTCGATGAAATATGGCCAAGATATATAGTAACAATAAAACTTGCACTCATGGGAGTACTGCTTTCCGCACTCATAGGGATACCCCTTGGGATATATGCCGCCGTGAAGCAATATTCATTGTGGGATACAATACCCTCAATACTTGCATTCCTCATAGCAGCAATACCATCCTTTGTTCTGGGTATGCTTCTCTTATTCATTTTTGCCCTGAGGCTGAACCTTTTGCCCTCATACGGAATAGATACATTCAAGCACTATATAATGCCTGCGCTGGCGATATCCATACCGCCCGCAGCAATGAATCTCAGATTCACAAAATCCTCCATGCTGGAGTCCGTAAGACAGGACTACGTGCGAACAGCCCGAGCAAAAGGAGCACCTGAAAAAACCGTTATCTGGAAGCACGCATTAAAAAATGCCCTGCTGCCCGTTATAACAAACATAGGACTGAGCCTCGGCTCACTCATAGCAGGAGCAGTTGTTGCAGAAAAACTCTTTTCCATTCCAGGAATAGGAAGCCTCATAGTAGACCGCATCACCTACAAAGACGAGCCCGTTATCATAGCAGGCACCATACTCATAGCCGCATGCTTTACGGTAGTAATGCTGGTGGTAGACCTAATATACGCATATATAGATCCGAGAATCAGGGCCAAGTATGCAAGGACGAAGGAGTGATTCCATGGAACATGTAGAGACAACCAACAAAGAAATATTCAAAAAACAAAGCCAGACAAAAGAAA
>DNNV01000339.1:0-8589 GCA_003497505.1 Clostridiales bacterium
TCTTCTTCGGCTCTTTCCGTAAGTATATTCCTTACTTCTCTTTCGATGGACGGAGCTATTAGGCGCTTGTAGCTGTCCTCAATGGCAGAATTATAATAAGCGGCTGTTATTGCCGATTCGTTTGTAATTTCCTTTGATTTTAAATAATTTATGACTTTGTCGTCCGGAGTTTTAAGCTTGACTTTGAGTTTCTTTTCAGACTCACCTCTGTTTATGGCAAGTATTCTGTGATTTGCAACCTTGTTTATCGCTTCCTCAAACTTGTAGTACATTTCGTACACAGTTTTTTCTTCCGCATCAGCTGCTTCTGATGTCAGTATTCCGTCTGCTATGTAAATTTCCCTGATGTGCTTTCTGTAATCGGCATTGTCAGAAACCATTTCGGCTATTATATCGCAGGCTCCTTCGTATGCTTCTTTTACATTTTTAACGCCTTTCTCTTCATCTATGAATGGCTTTGCTATTTCTTCTAAATTACCCTCTACTATATTCTGAGCAAGGATGATAGCCGCCAAAGGCTCAAGTCCCTTTTCTTTTGCTTTTGAAGCCCTTGTTGACTTTTTTTGCTTGTATGGTCTGTACAAGTCCTCAACTCTCTGCATAACATCGGCATTGAGTATTTCATCCTTCAGCTCCTCTGTAAGTTTGCCCTGCTCTTCAATGAGGCGTATAACCTCTTCCTTGCGAGCCTCTAAGTTTCTAAGATAAATAAGCCTCTCATACATGTCCCTTAAAACAACGTCATCCAAGGAGCCTGTCTGCTCCTTGCGGTAACGTGCAATGAAAGGAATTGTATTTCCTTCGTCAATGAGGTTTACAGTATTTTCTACCTGAAAAGGCTTGACATTAAACTCTTCACATAAAATTTTATTTATATCTATCATTACTCTCTCCCTTGTTAACAATTATTGCCGCTTTATTTCCCCAGCTGCTCCAGCGATTTCATTTTAAGATACTCATTCATAAACATATCAAGATTTCCGTCCATTACGGACTGCACATTTGCTGTTTCCGCATTTGTGCGGTGATCCTTAACCATGCTGTAGGGATGAAATACATAAGAGCGTATCTGGCTTCCCCACGCAATCTGGTTGTACTTGCCCTGAATGTCCTCAATCTTTTCCTTATTTTCCATCTGCTTTATTTCAATAAGCTTTGATTTAAGCATCCTCATGGCAGTTTCTCTGTTGCTGTGCTGAGATCTTTGATTCTGGCATGAAACCACCACTCCCGTAGGTATGTGGGTTATGCGTATTGCGGAGTCGGTGGTATTTACGTGCTGGCCGCCGGCACCGCTTGAACGGTAGGTATCAACCCTTATGTCAGATTCATTGATTTCTATATCATCATCATCCTCTATCTCCGGTGTAACATCAACGGAAGCAAAAGATGTGTGACGGCGGTTTGACGAATCAAAGGGCGATATGCGCACTAAACGATGAACACCTTTTTCTGATTTCAAGTATCCGTAGGCATTTTCTCCCTCAATCAGCATAGTCACGCTTTTTATTCCGGCCTCTGTGTCCGGAAGAATATCCAGCACCGTCATGCTGTAACCACGAGACTCAATCCACCTGGTATACATGCGATAAAGCATGTCTGCCCAGTCCTGTGCCTCCGTGCCGCCTGCTCCGGCATGAATTGACAATATGGCGCTGTTTTTGTCAAATTCACCGCTCAAAAGAGCCACTATGCGGGCGTCCTCCAAAAGTGCGCCCACATCGCTCATGTTTTTTCTGAGCTCAGGCATGTGGCTTTCATCATCTTCATCGCGAATCATTTCCGCAAACAATTCCAGCTCCTCAACCTGCTGCTTCAGACTTTTATATTCGTTTATTCTGTCCGTATTATGCTTAAGTTTTTGGGACACCTTTTGAGCTCTTTCCTGGTTGTTCCAGAAATCAGGCTCCTGCATTTCAGATTCAAGCAAAATATTTTCTTCTTCTAATTTTGCCAGGTCAAAGTGAACCACCGACCTCGTTTAATATTTCATTAAATCTCTTAAGATTTTCCGTAACCTCGTACAAATCTACCAATATATCAACTCCCTCTTATTCTTATTTATTCTAATATTCACATTTATTCTATTCTTCGCCTGCTCCGCAGCACTTTTTATATTTTTTGCCGCTTCCGCATGGGCACGGATCATTTCTGCCCACTTTTTTATCTTTCTTAACAACAGGCTGAGGTTTGCCCCCACTTAGGTCACCTCCGCTGGTCCCCGTGATTCTTGCAACCTCTTTACGCTGCATTTTTTCCTGAGGCTTCACCCTCATGAGCATTTTCACCGTGTCTTCCTGTATTTCGGCAGTCATTTCTTCAAACATATCAAAGCCTTCCACCTGGTAAGCTCTCACTGGGTCTTCGTTTCCTATGGCGCGAAGCCCGATTCCCTGTCTCAGCTGGTCCATGGCATCTATGTGGTCAATCCATTTTGTATCAACATTTCTGAGAAGCACTATTCTTTCAATCTCTCTGAATACATCCGCTCCGAACTCATCTTCCTGCCTTGCATAGTGCCTGATTGCAGCATCTGATGCACGCTGCTTCATCATTTCCTTTGTTATGTTTTCCTTGCTTTCTCCTTCAAAGCTTATGAGTACGGAGAATGTTTCTGCAATATATTTTGTATATCCTTCTATATCCCAGTTGTCGGAATATCTTTCATCTGTTGTGTATGTCTGCAGCCCGCTGTCTATGAGTCCTTCAACCATATTGGTTATATATTCTTTTAAGTCCTCTCCCAGAAGAACTCTTCTTCTTTCGTTGTATATAACCTCTCTCTGCTTGTTCATTACATTGTCATACTGGAGAACATGCTTTCTTATATCGAAGTTTCTGCCTTCAACTCTGGACTGTGCAGTCTCTATGGTTCTTGTGAGCATTCCTGCTTCCAGAGGCTCATCCTCTGGCATTTTCAGAGTCTCTATAATGGACCTCACCTTGTCACCGGCAAACAGCCTCATCAAATCATCCTCAAGGGATATATAGAAGCGTGTTGAACCAGGGTCTCCCTGTCTTCCGGAACGCCCTCTCAGCTGATTGTCGATACGTCTTGATTCATGACGCTCTGTGCCTATTATATGAAGTCCTCCTGCATCACGGACTCTCTGCTGCTCGTCTGCAAGGTCATTCTTGGACTGCTCAAGATATTCCTTGTATGTCTTTCTCGCTTCAAGTATTTCCTCATCAGCCGTTTCGTTGAAGCCGTCTGCCTGAGAAATCAGCTCTTCAGAAAAGCCCTTTTGCTTCATCTTATGCTTCGCAAGAAACTCAGGGTTTCCTCCAAGCACAATGTCTGTTCCTCTACCTGCCATGTTTGTGGCAATAGTAACAGCTCCGAAACGTCCTGCTTGAGCAACTATTTCTGCTTCCTTCTCATGCTGCTTTGCGTTCAGCACCTCGTGCTTAACTCCCTGCTTTTTGAGAAGCTTACTTAAAAGTTCAGATTTTTCTATTGAAATGGTGCCAACAAGTATTGGCTGTCCAGTGCTATGTCTTTCTATTATTTCCTTTATAACTGCATTGTATTTTCCTTCTTCACCCTTGTATACCACATCTTCGAAGTCTTTTCTCACAACCTCTTTATTTGTGGGTATCTCAATAACATCCACGCCGTAAATTTCTCTGAACTCATTTTCCTCTGTCTTTGCAGTACCAGTCATACCGGAAAGCTTCTTGTACATTCTGAAATAGTTCTGGAACGTGATTGTTGCAAGAGTTTTGGATTCTTTTCGGACCTCTATTCTTTCCTTTGCCTCTATGGCCTGATGCAGACCGTTTGAATACCTTCTTCCGTACATTATACGTCCGGTAAACTCATCTACAATCAGAACCTCTCCATCATTAACAATGTAGTCGATATCTCTCTTCATTGTATTGTGAGCCTTCAGGGCCTGATTAATATGATGTGATATTTCCATGTTTTCCTGATCCGCAAGGTTTTCAAGGTTGAAAAATCTCTCAGCCTTGGATATTCCTCGGGCGGTCAGAGTTACGTTCTTGCCCTTTTCGTCAACTATGAAATCTACGGTTTCATCCTCATCCACGTCGCCCATGAAGTAATCCATCTTTGTTTTCTTATCTTCGGGAGCTTGAATTTTCCCTTTCAGCGTAGTAACAAAGCTGTTTGCCAGCTCATAAAGGTTTGTTGATTTGTCTCCCTCGCCGGAAATAATCAAAGGAGTTCTCGCCTCGTCTATCAATATGGAGTCAACCTCGTCTATGATGCAGTAGCTCAAATCTCTCTGAGCCATTTCTTCCTTGCGGATTACCATGTTATCTCTCAGATAGTCGAATCCAAATTCATTGTTTGTTCCGTATGTTATGTCGCTCTGGTATGCTCTTGTTCTTTCTTCCTTGGTTATTCCATGGACAATACAGCCCACCGAAAGACCTAAGAAATTGTGAACCTTGCCCATCCATTCGCAGTCACGCTTTGCCAGATAGTCATTGACAGTTACAACATGCACTCCTTTTCCTTCAAGTGCATTCAAATATACAGGGAGTGTAGAAACAAGCGTCTTACCTTCACCTGTTCTCATTTCAGCTATACGTCCCTGATGCAGTACCATACCGCCTATGAGCTGCACCCTGTAGTGCTTTTGTCCTAAAACTCTCCATGCAGCTTCTCTTACAACAGCAAATGCTTCCGGGAGTATATCATCCTTTGTTTCTCCATTTGCAAGCCTTTCCTTGAACTCTGCAGTCTTTGCTCTCAGCTGTTCGTCGCTCAGTGCAGCCATCTCGCCTTCCATGGACAGTATTTTGTCAACGGTTGGCTCTAATCTTTTAACTTCTTTGTCACTGTAGGAACCAAAAATTTTCTCTAAAAACTTTTTCATAATGTATCCTTTCTCCTATACTACTGAACTGAAATATCCGGCCGTATATCCCGAGCTCCATGCCCACTGAAGGTTAAATCCACCGCAATCACCGTCCACATCAAGCAGCTCGCCCGATAAATACAGTCCCCTTACCTTTGCTGATTCAAGGGTCTTAGGATTTACCTCAGACATATCCACTCCACCTGCAGTAGACTGCGCCTGCTGCCACGTGTTATGTCCGGTAACTTCAAATTTCCATCCTTTAAGAATGTCTATCATTTTATATATTTCTTTCTTGTTTAATTTTCCGCATTTTTTCTTGAGGTCTTCAAAGCCTGCTTCCATGAGAACAACAGGTATGAGGTTTTTATTTATGAATCCTATAAGTCCTTCCTCGATGCTTTTGTAGCCAATCCTGCCGAACCTTGCACTCAATATGTCATAAAGCTCCACCTGTGTGGTATGGGGAAACATATCCACCGTCACAAATACCTTGTTCTTATTATTAAGCTCCTCAATAACCTTCCTGCTTATCTGAAGAACCGGAGGTCCCGATATTCCGTATTCCGTAAAAAGGATTTCGCCTTCGTCCTCACGTACAACTCCTTTATCGGTGAATCCCTTCACTGTTCCGTCAAATCTTATTCCTGATATTCTTTTAAAATACTTTCCTTCAAGCTTAAGCTGCACAAGTGCCGGAAATGTTTCAACTATTTTATGACCGAAACTCTTGGCAATATCGTATCCCTTGCCGTCTGAACCCAGCTGGGGGCTTGCCTTGCCGCCTGTGGCAAGAATAACTTTGTCAGCCTGAAAGCTGCCGCTCTTACCTATAATACTGAATTTATCTTTATTTTTTCTTAATTCAGTTATTTCGCAATCCGTTACTTCTTCAATTCCCAGTCTCTGCACCTCATATCTCAGCACATCCAGCATGCTCGAAGCCTGAAGAGAAGACGGATACACTTTTCCAAGCTCGCCCACATATGGAGCAATACCTAAGTCTTCAAAAAAATTCAGAGTTGCATGCAGGTCAAAATAATCCAGTACAGCCTCGGCATTCTTAATGTTTTTGCCGTGGTAGCGGTGTATGGACATATCCATGTTTGTATAATTGCATCTGCCGTTGCCTGTTGCCAGTATTTTTTTGCCCACTCTGTTCATTTTTTCATAAATTGTTACTTGGGCTCCGTTCCTTGCCGCTGCAATTGCCGCAATCAAGCCCGAGGCTCCTCCCCCGATAACAGCTATCTTCATCTTTTTCCTCTATTATTTATCAGTTTTATCCATTGTCTTATATGTCTTTATAATCTGCTCGGCAACCTTCAGCCCATCAATGGCCGCAGACATAATTCCTCCTGCATAGCCTGAGCCTTCTCCACATGGATAAATACCACGCACATTGCTTTGCAGATCGTCATCTCTTGTTATTCGCAGCGGGGATGATGTCCTCGTTTCCACTCCAGTAAGAACCGCATCGTCTCTGTCATAATTATCTAGCCATTTTCCGAAGGCGGTTATTCCCTCAGACAGACTTTCGCACACATAGGCAGGCAGACATTCCCACAGGTTGGCAAATGTTGCTCCCGGCCTGTATGTAGGATATATTTCCCCAAAGGCCGTCGAAACTCTTTTTTCTTTGAAATCCTTGAAAAGCTGCACCGGGGCATGATAACTGCTTCCTCCCAGCTCGAATGCCTTTCTTTCGAATTCTCTTTGGAACTCAATTCCCGCCAGAGGATTTTCTTCGCCGCCGAAGTCCTCAGGGTTTATGGAAACAACCACCGCAGAATTGGCATTTTCCAAATCTCTTTCGTGGAAGCTCATACCGTTGGTAACAACGCCGCCCTTTTCAGAAGCAGATGCCGTAACCACTCCTCCCGGGCACATGCAGAATGTGTAACAGCTTCTGCCATTCTTGCACTTATGTACAAATTTGTAATCTGCCGGCCCTAAATTAGGATGTCCCGCCATCTCTCCGTACTGTGCCTCACTTATCATTTTTTGAGGATGCTCTATTCTCACACCAATTGCAAATGGCTTTGCCTTAAGCTCTAATTTTCCGTTGATCATTTCAAATGTATCTCTTGCGCTGTGACCTATGGCAAGCACAAGCACATCCGTATCTATTATATCACTTTCGGTTACAATCCTTTGAATTCTGTCGTCTTTTACCTTAATGTCCGTAAGGCATTCTTCAAAACGGAAAGTACCTCCGAGACCTATTATCTTTTTTCGTATGTTTACAAGGCACTCTCTGAGTAAATCAGTGCCTATATGAGGTTTGTTTATAAATGTTATTTCTTCCGGAGCTCCTGCCTCAACAAATTCCTCCAGAACCTTTTTCCCCCTTTTTGACCTGTCCTTGATAAGGGTGTTGAGCTTGCCGTCCGAAAACGTCCCCGCTCCTCCTTCTCCGAACTGTATGTTAGAGCTTTCATTCAAAGTTCCGTCCTTCCAGAACCTGTCTATGTCCTTAACACGATCCTTTACCTTTTTTCCCCTTTCAAGCACTATGGGGTTATATCCCTTTTCTGCCAGCAGCAATGCACAAAATAATCCGGAAGGTCCACAGCCAACTATTACCGGCCTATTTTTCAGTTCATTTTCTCCGGTCGCTTCCGCCTCATACATAAAAGGCTCAATCAAGGTAATATTACTGTTTCTTTTAGAAATTTTAATGTCGTGGTCAACGTCCACGTCCAAAGCATATATAAAAAGTATTTCTTCCTTTTTTCTTGCATCTATTGATTTTCTGAAAATTGACAATGAATTTATTTCTTCTCTCTTTACTTTAAGCGCTTCCGCAGCTTTTATATACAAGTCCTCTTCGCTGTGATCTATAGGGAGCTTAACCTGCTGTATCCTAATCATGTTGCACCTCTGTATTTTTACGTTTAATAAATTGCTCTTAATATAACCTTATCATTATACCATAAATTCAGAAATATTCTATTTAATTTTTTGACGCATTCCTTCCTGGATTAATAATATGCCTTTTTTTGCGTACAATATTACGGTCGTTGAATTACGCTGCAGTGAAGGAGTGTTTATGAATAAAAAAACCAAAGCCATACTATTAATGTTTTTTTCAGCATTTACTTTTTCAGCAATGCAAATTATCGTAAAGCTTCTGCCTGAAATACCACTTATGGAAAAAGTATTTTTCAGAAATTTCATAAGCTTAATAATATCATTTATTGTTATCAAAAAAAATAATCTAAGCTTTTTTGGAAATAAAGAAAACAGAAAATATCTGTTTTTCCGATATTTATTCGGGTTTACAGGCATTGTACTGTTTTTTTATGCGACAACACAGATGTTCGCGGCAGATGCCGCCATGCTTAATAAGCTGTCACCTATATTTGTGATAATCCTCGCTCACTTTTTTCTTAAAGAAAAAATCAACAAAGCTAAAATTATCGTAATGGCAATATCCATTCTGGGCGCTCTGCTGATAATAAAGCCTCAATTCAATTTATCCGTAATACCTGCGGTATCAGGGTTCGTTTCAGCAGTGCTTTCAGGAGCAGCATACGTATTTATAACGGTAATAGGAGACAGAGAAAGCATTTACACAACTGTATTTTATTATTCATTTTTGTCCTCCGTAAGCTGCCTTCCTTTTTTTGTATTCAGCTTTGCAGTTCCTAATTTATACGAGCTTTTCATGCTAGTTCTTTTAGGTCTGCTGGCAGCTTTCGGACAAATAGCACTAACCTCTGCATACAACAGCTGGGAAGCTTCAGAGGTTTCTATTTAC
>DNNV01000339.1:8807-9619 GCA_003497505.1 Clostridiales bacterium
ATTTACGATTATTCAAATATAATATTTTCTTCATTGCTGGGATATATCTTTTTATCCGAAATTCCCGATACGCAAAGTATTTTCGGAGGCATACTTATATTATCTGCCTCCCTGATTTTATATGTGAGTCAAAAACACGGGAAAAATTAAATTCCTTTTCCTTCAATCGGACTTGACATAATAATATATGTTTCGGTATTTCCATAAAATTGAATCTTGCCAACGAGCTCTTCCAAATGAGTCATTTCTCTCAAGTATGCCTTCATAATCATGCTATGTGGCCCTGTTACGTGATGGCATTCAACTATTTCTTCCGCTTTTCTCGCAAATTCTAAGAAATTTTCCTGCTTCTCAGGCTTTATAGATGCATTTATAAGTACGCATATAGGCTTTCCAACCTTTTCATTGTTGATTACAGCCTTGTATTTTTCAATTACATTGTCATCCTCCAGCCTTTTAACTCTTTCAGCTACTGCCGGCGGACTTAAAGATACCTCTTTTCCCAATTCTTTCATTGAGATTCTTCCGTCCTGCTGTAAAATGCTGATAATTTTCAAATCCGTCTGATCCATAGTTATTCCGCCTTGTTTTGTAAGTTATATTTTCCAAAAATCTTTTTATTTGTATGCGTTTTATAAAAAACACTTATTAATATTATGTACAAATATGTTTTATCATGCTATTATACTATCAAAAGTTACCATATGCAAGACAAAAGTAAGCAGTAAGAAAGTGAAAATAATTATTTTTATAATCAAACTATTTACCTCTCGAATTACTTTGTATATAATATTCATTACATGTTATTATAT
>DNNV01000007.1 GCA_003497505.1 Clostridiales bacterium
CTCTTTTTATGAAAGATTCGCTTTCCTCCATGCCCGCATCTATTATGCCGGTGATCAGAAGTATGGCTATCAACCCCATGAGAAGAGTTGAAACAAAAATTATAAGAAGAAGGAACAGCCTTAATCTTAATGTAAGGCGAATATTTTCCTTTATCAATGAATTACCTCTTGCTGTTAATGAATTTTATGTAAACTTCCTGTGATACTGTTTCGTATGCAGTATCCTCGTCCGTGTGCTCAAGCAGCCTGAGATATTCTTCTCTGGAGGAATAAGCGGCCTTTTTCATGGAATCTTCGTAATTGTTCTGAAGTGTATCGAAATTTTCCATTATCGGGGGCGTATAAAAGGTATATTGCTCCTGCATCTCCTTCACGGTTAATATGAGTTTTTTTATTTTGTCGTCATTTACGATGCTGCTATCTGTCATCACAGAGTTAAAAGCTTCTTCCGTTACCGGCAGATAGCCTGTGGAGGACACAAATTTCAGATTCTGCCTTGGCTCCGTAAACCATTTCAAGAATATTCCTGCCGCATATTCTCTAACATCATCCGTCCTGATTATGCTCATCCCGCCTCCGCGCTGTAAGGCGGTTTTATCTCCGTCTTTAAATGTGGGGTATGGGAGTATCAGATATTCTGCCGACTCGGTGATATTATCGGAATATGTAACTGTCGGCGAATAAAACAGTACTCCTGCAGTTGAGCCTATGCTTGCCACCACGGTGCCGGTTTTTATCAAATCTGAGCCGTAGCCTTTGTAATTGGCTACATAACCCTTTACGGCAGGCTCATAGAACAAGTTCCATATTTTTTCAAATGAAGATGAGGAAATGTTGAGTCTGTTATCTGAAATAAAGCTGTCACCAAGCTGAGCGTATCCCACCTGAGCCATATTGAACAGGGAGTCATATACGACAAATGTTTTCCCGTCATTTAGAATATCAGGAGTCTGACTGTCGGTCCATCGGTAGTATTTGCCGGCGGTTTCAATTATGCCTTCAAACGTTGAAAGATCTTCGTATGAGGCATCTGTGTCCTTCATAAATCTGTTGAATACAGTCATGTTTATAAATATTACTTCTGTGGATTTCGCTGTCGGAAATACATATAGTCTTCCATCCTGCAAACGTCCCTCATCAACAAAGCGTCTTACATACTTTGACAGCTCTTTTTCGGTAAATTGCTGCCCCAAGTCGGCAAGGAGCCCTTTTTGCGCAAGCACAAGAGCAGTGTTGGGATAAAGTGTGGTTATGTCGGGGAGTTCAGGGGCATGGGGTTCATCATTGGAAGCCATAATAAGCTTTTCATGGATTGTTGCCGAGCCGGTTATGGAAGTCACATTAATAATGATTCCCTTTTCCTTTCCCACGGTATCGTTGAACTCCGCAATCAGGTCATCCATAGTGTTTTTCATTTGTCCGCCGTAGTTGTGCCATAAACTTAAGGTGACAGGATTTCGAGGGTCAAGCTTTTCGGTGTTTTTACACCCGGCGAGAAGCACAATGCAGAATAAGAGGTACAGCGTTGATTTTTTTAACATGGCATCACCTTCTTAATCAGAAAAAATGGGTATTATTTACTTTTATTATATCATATGAGCAAATTAGTTCAAGAAATATATTTCGCAGGTAAATATACTGCTCACCCTAAAATAATCCGCATATTTGCCGCTGTAATCACCCGGGGGGTGATTACATATTTCCCATCTGTGTATATAATACAGTAAAAATAATTTACAGGAGGCAATTATGTCTAAATTTTTAGAAAACAACAATGAAGGTTACGATCCCGAGGACATTGAAAAAAACAAAACCATGGCAGGGCTGTCCTACATCATTTTCTTTCTGCCGCTGCTTGCGTGCCCGGACTCCAAGTATGGAAAGTTTCATGCCAATCAGGCTCTTCTTCTGCTTATAGCATCTGTAATAGGAAATATTGTACTGGGGTTTATTCCCGTGATAGGATGGATGCTTCTGCCGATATACGCTGTTGCAATACTGATAATGGGTATTATGGGACTGGTTAACGGCTTTGGAGGAAAGGTGAAACAGCTTCCTCTAATAGGTAAGTATACCATAATAAAATAACGGAGGTTGTTATGAAGAAATTATTTATTGCTGTATTGTTAATAACATTGCTGCTTATTCTTGCAAGCTGTGGAGCAAAGCAGAAAATGGAGGAAAAGATAACGGAAAAAATAGTCGAAAAGACTTTGGGCGCAAATGTGGACATTGATGGTGAAGAGGTTACATTTAAGGGAGAAGACGGGGAAGAAGTAACATTTGGTTCCACCGAGTGGCCTGATTCAGAGGCGGGTAAAAAAATACCGGAATTCAAAAAAGGAAAAGTAACGAGTGCCGTAAACAGCAAGGGGTATGTTTTCGTAATGCTTGAAGAGGTCGATGAAGATGATTTCAAGGCCTATTACGAAGATATAAAATCTAAATATACTGAGGATTCATATGAATCCAAATATGAAGGTGTAATTTCATACTCCGGAGGAAACACGGAAGGCATAATAGTGGGTTTATCCTACTCCACGGAAGATAAATCCCTGACAATTCAGGCAACCATGCCTGAAGAATCAGAATAATCAAAATAACAAATAATATAGAGCGCATCCTTCGAATTATACTGAGAATTCGGAGGATGCGTTTATATTTGTGATGTGTGGGTATCATTAGTATATAATATTTTTTGGAGGAACTATGATACGTAATGTCAAAAAAACGGTTATGGGTAGCAGAGCGGTTGACGGTGCAGGCGTGAGGCTTGTGAGGGTTGTAGGATACAAGGATGTGAAGGACTTTGATCCGTTTCTGATGCTGGATGCCTTTGATTCTGAAAATTCCGAGGACTATATAAAAGGCTTTCCGTGGCACCCGCACAGAGGAATTGAAACAGTAACATATCTGATTAAGGGTAATATTGAGCACGGAGACAGTCTGGGCAACAAGGGAAGCATTCTTGACGGCAGCTGCCAGTGGATGACCGCCGGAAGCGGAATAATGCACCAGGAAATGCCCAAGGCCTCAGAAAGAATGCTGGGAACGCAGCTTTGGCTGAACATGCCTGCAGCAAACAAGATGGCGGAGCCAAAGTATTGTGATATAACAAATGAAATGGTTCCCGAAATAGATGAGGGAAACAGTATCGTAAGAGTATTTCCGGTGAATACAAGGGAATGTCAAGCACTGTATACGGCGATTATGTGAAAATGCTCTATCTTGACGTGAGAATGGATAAAGACTCTCAGTGGAATCTGAAGGTTGACCCGGAGGACACGGTGTTTATCTATATAGTGCAGGGAGAAGGCTTCTTCGGTGAATCAGGCGAAAAGTTTGAAAGCAGAAGGGCATTGCTTTTCGGCGAAGGAGATGAGATTTCAGTCAGAACGGATGAAAGTGAAATCAGATTCTTTCTTCACGCTGCCAAGCCTCTAAAGGAGCCTGTGGCATGGGGAGGCCCTATTGTGATGAATACGAAAGAAGAGCTTGACCACGCTTTTAAAGAGCTGAGTGATGGAACATTTATCAAGCATAATTAACAGGAAAATAAAACAGGCTGCGGAATTTCCGCGGCCTGTTTGCATAAATTCTATTCTGGTGAGAATTGGTCTTTGCCAACTCCGCAAAGAGGGCATACCCAATCTTCCGGCAGATCATCAAATGAAGTTCCGGGAGCTATTCCGTTATCAGGATCTCCTTCAGCCGGATCATATACATAACCACATGCGTCACAAACGTATTTTTGCATAAATTTCCTCCTTTTATATGTACTTACTAATATTGTAACGTAATATAAACAAATGTCAACAAAAAGGTCGCTCACGACGGGAGAATAAATTTATAGACACATGTAATTAATAAATATATAATAGTGTAAACTAATTAAGCGAGGAAAACATGGCAATAAACAGGGTTGTTAAGGCAGCGTTGAAAGCAATATCCTATAACGACATAGATATAAAGAAAAACTATCTTTTACACAGA
>DNNV01000275.1 GCA_003497505.1 Clostridiales bacterium
TACGACATTTTGTGCTTTATCTTTGCAGAACCTTGAAAATTTTAATTTACCTGAAGTATTTTCGTTGGAATATGCAGATTTTTGTAAATGACAACGCTAAAAGATTTTCGCTTGATATGCGCTTTTGGGTATTAATTTTCACACATCAAGCGTATCTCGAAAGTATATATATGCAAAAGTATTTTACGTAGTTTACGACATTTTGTGCTTTATCTTTTTATAACCTTGAAAATTTTAATTTATCTGAAATTTTTCGTTGAAATTTGCAGATTTTTGCTTAGAAGCCTGTGCTAAAAAATTTCCGATTTTTATGCGTTTTCGGGTATAAATTTTCATGGAAGGTTATCCTCCCAAAGTCACATCCTGCATGTCATACCATTTTATTGCTTTGTGGAATTGCTCGGGTTTGAAATCAGGCCACATATCGTCGATGGTGTATATGTCTGAATAGACTGATTGGACAGGGAGGAAACCGGACAGTCTTTTTCTGCCGCCCCATCTTAATATTAAATCAATTCTGGATATATCTCGTGAATGAAGATTGTCCATGATATTATTTCTTCCTGATACACCGGAAACATTTGAAATATCCCAATCCCATCCGTAATTTACTAAGAAGTTGACTCTTGTGCCTCCATTTCCTATTGCTGTTCTTTTTGTAAATTTTAAGAGCTCCTCCGGAAACATTTTTGAATCGGTATTTCCGATTACAAGAAGCGATACATTTTCATTTGCAATTAAGTTCACCGCATCGACACAGGATTTCATAAATGCTTCAATTTGAATTTTCGGCCTTTTGCAGTTATCTGTTGTAAAACCGTAGTATGTAATTTCATCAATGCCATATTCCTGTGCCAGCTTCAATGCCTGTAGCCCCGGATTAAGTCCGTGTTCATATCCGTTTTGTTTTTGCATTCCCATAGTTTCTGCCCATCTTCTGTTGCCGTCTGGTATAAGGCCTATATGTTTAGGTATTCTCATAAAAATCCCCTTTCTGCTCATTTAATGGTATTATTAGCACTTAATATAGAATTTATTCCATAGCTGCAATTGCTCGATGTAATGAGATAATCAAATATATAAATTTCAGACATATTTTTTCTGATTTAGTCATAATTTCCGCAGTATAGGTAATAATATGTATATATAACATACATAAGGGGATAGTAAAATGAACGAATTTGAAAAAATTAAAAAGATGTACGATGATGGCTTCAGATGCATAAGGTACGATGATACCAAGGACGGAGAAATGAACATTTATTTTAAGAATTTTGAAAATGAAAATTCTGAAGCGATGAGAGTTAAGGGATTTGAACAAAAAATGCAAATAAAGAATTTTATAAAGCAAAATTCCATGAGATAGCGATGGGTGCGAATCGGCACCTTTTTTTCTTGTATTGTTTCCTGTTCTAATATATAATTAAGTATAAAAAACAGGAGGCACTCATGAGTACAGCAGATAAAATTTTTATACAAACCTGCAAGGACATACTTACAAATGGTGTGTGGGATACTGATTATGATGTGAGACCAAGGTGGGAGGATGGTACACCCGCTCACACAATAAAAAAGTTCGGTATAGTAAACAGGTATAATTTACAGGAGAGTTTTCCTATTCTGACGCTCAGAAAAACAAACTTCACGGCTGCCGTTGACGAGCTGCTGTGGATATGGCAGAAAAAATCAAACAATGTAAATGATTTGAACAGCAGGATATGGGATTCTTGGGCAGATGAGACTGGCTCCATAGGAAAGGCTTATGGCTATCAGCTTGGAATAAAGCACAAGTACAAGGAAGGCGAATTCGACCAGGTTGACAGGGTGATTTACGACCTTAAAAACAATCCCGCAAGCAGAAGAATCTTGACGAACATATATAATTTTCAGGACCTTCATGCAATGCATCTGTATCCTTGTGCTTACAGCATGACCTTTAATGTTTCCGGCAACAAGCTCAATGCCATATTGAACCAGCGTTCACAGGATGTGCTTGCGGCAAATAACTGGAATGTTGTGCAGTATTCAATACTGGTGCATATGATGGCTCAGGTGAGCGGACTTGTTCCGGGAGAACTGGTACATGTAATAGCGGATGCCCATATTTATGACAGGCATGTTCCGATTATAGAAGAGCTTATTGAGATGAAAGAGCATGATGCCCCCATACTTGAAATAGATAAATCAATTGATGATTTTTATAGTTTCAATGTAGACAGCTTTAAGCTTGTTGATTATGTACATAATCCGTTTAAAGTAAAAGTACCTATTGCAGTGTAGATAAGGAGTAGTTATGAAGCTGATAGTTGCGGTTGCAAGAAATTGGGCCATAGGAAACAACGGAGGGCTGCTGTTTGATTTACCCGACGATATGGCATTTTTTAAAGATACCACCTTGAACAAGGTTGTTGTTATGGGAAAAAATACACTTTTATCCTTTCCAGGAGGAAAGCCTTTAAAGAACAGGACAAATATAGTTCTTACAACAAACAAGGACTTTTCGGAGGAAGGTTGTATAATATGCCATTCATATGA
>DNNV01000202.1 GCA_003497505.1 Clostridiales bacterium
AGAGTAAACTAAAAGGACTGAGTCCTGTAAATTCCAGAATCCAATCCTCGTTAGTTACCTAATTAATATTGTCTAACTTTTTAGGTTCACTTCACTTAAGCAGCCCATTATTTTTATATGCTATGACACTGTTGCTCCGCTTTCAATATCCTGCAATGTTGACAGCATTGTCAACTTCTTTCCTTTTTCTGCGGTCAGAAGCATTCCCCTTGATTCAACACCTCTCAGAGTAACAGGCTTGAGATTGTAAACCATAACAACCTTTTTACCCACTAAATCTTCGGGGTTATAGTATTTTGCAATACCCGAAACTACTTGCCGTATTTCATCTCCAACTTTAAGCTGGAATACAAGGAGCTTATCTGCATTCGGATGTCTTTCTGCCTTGATAACTTCCGCAACTCTTAAATCCAGCTTATCAAAATCATCAATAGTCGCAAATTCCTCATTGCTCTCTTCGGCTGTTTCATTCTTTTCAGAAGACTTTTCTTTCTTTTCTTCCTTTGCTTCGTTTATTTTATTTATCTCTTCTATTTTTTTAGCCGTATCTATTCTTGCAAATAATATTTCAGGTGTACCAACCTTTTCACCAGGAACCATGCCGTTGAAGTTTTGCAGGGACTCCCAGTTTTTCTTGTCTGTGTTCAACTGTTCAAGCATCTTCTGCGCCGTTTCCGGAAGGAATGGTTCAAGCAATACTGCCGCTATTCTTATTGATTCAAGCAGATTATACAATACTGTTCCCAGCCTTGCCTTCTTGCTCTCATCCTTTCCAAGCACCCATGGCTGCGTTTCATCGATGTATTTATTGCTTCTTCTCAGGAGTGAGAATATTTCATCAATTGCATCTGCAACTTTCAGCTCATCCATTTTCTTTTCCACTTTTACAGGTGTTTCTAAAGCAAGTTTAATCAGCTCGTCATCAATATCCTCATGCTCTGATGCAGGAAGAATTTCTCCGTCAAAATATTTGTTCGTCATAGTGACTGTTCTGTTAACAAGGTTACCCAGAATATTGGCTAGGTCAGAATTTATTCTTTCGATCAGCAGCTCATATGTCAATGTTCCGTCATTAGCAAACGGGATTTCATGCAGCACATAGTATCTTACCGCATCCACACCGAACAAATCTACCAAATCATCGGCATAAATAACATTACCCTTTGATTTGCTCATTTTACCTTCACCAACTAAAAGCCAGGGGTGTCCGAACACCTGCTTCGGAAGTTCTTCTCCCAGTGCCATCAGCAGTATAGGCCAGTAAATCGTATGAAACCTCAGTATGTCTTTTCCAATGAGGTGTACATCCGCAGGCCAGTATTTCTTGTATAGCTGGTCGTGATTTCCTTCTATATCATAGCCAAGGAATGTTATATAGTTACTGAGAGCGTCAATCCACACATAAACAACATGACCTTCATCAAATGTCACAGGAACTCCCCAGTCAAATGATGTTCTTGAAACACACAAATCCTGCAGTCCCGGTTTGATAAAGTTATTAACCATCTCATTTTTACGAGATTCCGGTTGAATAAACTTAGGATTTTCCTCGATATGCTTCATGAGTCTGTCTGCATAATTGCTCATTCTGAAGAAGTAGGCTTCTTCTCTTGCCATGTGTACTTCCCTGCCGCAGTCAGGACATTTACCGTCAACTAACTGTGATTCTGTAAAGAAGGCTTCATCAGGAGTACAATACCAGCCTTCGTAATATCCTTTATAGATATCTCCCTGGTCATATAGCTTCTTAAATATTTTCTGAACCCTTTCTATGTGCTCAGGGGCAGTAGTTCGCACAAATCTGTCGTAGCTTGTGTTCATCAAATCCCATATGCGCTTGATTTCAGCGGCAACCTCATCAACAAACTGCTGAGGAGTCTTGCCCGCATCCTTTGCTTTAATCTGTATCTTTTCTCCGTGCTCATCAGTTCCGGTCTGAAAATATACATCATATCCATTTAATTTCTTGAATCTCACAATACTGTCCGCAAGTACTATCTCGTAAGTATTTCCTATGTGGGGCTTGCCGGACGTATATGCAATTGCCGTTGTTAAATAATATTTTCCTTTATTCATATTTGCCTCCTGATTTTATTAAGTCCCTACCTACCACTGTTTTTTTCTCCCTGCCGGTCGGAAAAACAGGGTTAGGGCATACAAAAACCTCTTTGCAAAAAGCAAAGAGGCGAATTCCGCGTTACCACTCTTATTTGCACATATTTCACAATATGTGCCTCTGTAGGTTACCAACCATGTATTGTAACGTATACCAAACGTCATACCCTTACAATGCTCGGGTATAAAGCTCCAAGGCCATGTTCGTCTTAAAATCAATCTCCGGCTTTCACCTAACCCGGTTCTCTGCGTCATGATTAAAAAATTACTCTTCTCTTCATCGCTTTTAGTCATTTCATATATTATTGTTAATATATTTAAGACTATACATAAACTTGAAGATTTTGTCAACAATTTTTAACATTAAAATATAAGCTGTACACACTTAACTATGGCAACTATTATACCTATGACTATAGCCGGAATAATGAGCAGTCCTATTCCTAAAGGAATTAAAGCCATTATCATAACAAATCCTATGATGGCGCCAATAACCGTAAATGAAACCTTCAATAGCACTATTCCTATTTTCAATGCGGCAACGATAAATACAAAAAACGCTACTATTCCTAAAAATATATTCATTTTTCACATCTCCCATGTATTATTATATTATATCTTATTCTGTTATTGTTATATTACACACACAAAGTTCAAAATCTATTAACAGAAAATTAAAATTGCATTAAAATAATGGCAAAGTATATTGTTAAATGATATAATACACTATTATAGATAGGAGTGTGCCATGATAGATTTACATATTCATTCAATGTTTTCAGACGGGACCGATACAATTGAGAATATAATAGAAATTGCCAAAAACAAATGTATGCCTGTTTTTGCCCTTACTGATCATGACACCACTCTCGGTGTGAAGGATATAAAAGAAAAAGCTTCAACCCAAAATATCAGAGTTGTGCCCGGAGTTGAAATTTCTTCTGTTTCTAACGGTCACTTGCTGCATATTCTTGGATACAACATAGATATTGAAGACAGCCAGCTTCAGGATATGTTGTCCGAAATAAGTAATTATTACAATCAATGCTTCTATGAACATTATAACTGGCTTTATAAAAACAATATAGTGAATTTCCCTATTGAAAAAATTATAGATTATGCAGCTTACAAACAGTCCATTGCTCTGCCTGATATATTGAAAGCAATGATAAAGGACGGAGCTCCCTATACACTGAGGGACTGGCCTGATTTTTTTAACAGCAGGATAAAGCTCTACCCAAGCCCCTTTGTCCAAAACTTTCCCTTTCACTCCTCAGAGGTTGTGGAAGTAATCACTCAGGCAGGAGGAACCGCGGTATTTGCCCATCCGGCACGTATCGGTGAGGATGATATAAGAGAAATGAACATATTGCTTCCTCATGGTCTTGGTGGGGTTGAAGTATATTATCCATACCACGATAGATGGCTGACTGAAAGATATGAGACATTCGCCAGAAAAAATGACTTAATACAAACCGGTGGAACAGATTGGCATGGTCCCGAGC
>DNNV01000090.1:0-602 GCA_003497505.1 Clostridiales bacterium
TCAATTATTTTTTCATAAGGCTCACCGATTAACACTTCCCTTTCAAGCCTTGTACCGGTAAAATTCAGCTTTGCGGCTATTTGGCTCAACAGCATTTCGGCATTTTCCGTGTACTTGCTTTCAAGCTTTTTCTCTAATTCGGCACTTTCAGCAATATCGGCAATAATGGACCCGTCCACGGCATTCCAAAGATTTTCGTTTCTCTCTTTTCTTCTTTTTTCTGTTGATTTGACTACAGAAATCAGTTTTATTACTGAATTGTAATTCTTTCCTATTTCAATTGCCTTTTTTACGGCACTGACTGATGCATTTGAACCGTCTACAGGAACAAGTATTCTTTTCATGGCAATCCCTCCTCATTAGTTATATATCCGATTATGCAGGAGCTAAACAAATTAATTCGTCATTAACCTAATTTATCGCCGTTCTCAACATTGCGTTCAGGCTGTATCAAAACAACCCCGTCCTTTGAATATGTACCCAATACCAGTACCTCCGACATGAAATCCGCAATTTGTCTCGGCGGAAAGTTAATAACCGCAAGCACCTGTTTTCCGGTTAATTCCTGTTCTGTATATAAATCAGTAATTTGCGCGCTGGAT
>DNNV01000090.1:748-8287 GCA_003497505.1 Clostridiales bacterium
AATTTGCGCGCTGGATTTTTTCGTTCCTATTTCATTGCCAAAATCAATCAGAAGCTTGTAGGCGGGTCTCCTCGCCTTTTCAAAAAACTCAACCTTTACTATTTCTCCAACTCTTATATCCACTTTTGCAAAATCATCAAATGTAATCATACGCACCTCTTCATATTTGTATTATATTAAAAGCATTCGTCTTGCTGCTTCTATGCATTCCGTTCCTTTGAGCAGCTCTCCTGAGCATTGCAGCATGTGACTGCTGCCTCCTCCCTTGCCGCCAATGATTAATCTGCACTCCTCAAAAACACTTTTCAAATCAATATTAAGATTTTTAGACTGCCCCATAACCAAGCTGCACACATTATCTGCTTCTGAAACCAACACAGCAGCAATGTTTTCACACTCCGTTATTTTTGAGCATATGAACCGCAGATCCTTTACATCATCCTCCGTTTTTACAAATATATAGCTGATACCATCCTTAATCTCGGAGTTCTTCTTCAATTCCTCAGCCCTGTATTCATTTATACGGCTACTTAAATTAGAAGCATCTTTTTTAAGTTTTTTATTCTCATTCATGAGTCTTTCAATATTTTCGGCAATGGCATCGGCATTGCAGGACATAGCAGTGGACAAATCAGATATAATTCTGCTCTTATCGTCATAATTGTTCAATGCTCTTTTTCCGCACATGAACTCAACTCTTGTGCCGCCTTTGTATTTTTCAGTCCTTGTGACCTTTATTATTCCTATTTCACCCGTATGTTTCACATGAGTTCCGCTGCAAGCGCAATCATCGTAATTTTCTATGCTTACAATTCTCAGTTGCTCCAGCTCCATTGGTTTTTTTCTCAGATTTAGCTTTATTGCATCCTCATACGCATATATTCTATCGGTCACGGCTTTGTTTTCATATATTATTTTATTGCTCAGATGCTCGACCTGCCTTACTATTTCATCAGTCACCAATATGTCCAGGTCAATGGTTGAATATCTGTCTCCAAGATGGAACCCTATTGTTTTTCCATTGAAAAGCTCATCAAATGCACATGAAAGAACATGCTGTCCCGTATGCTGCTGCATATAATCAAAGCGCACATCAAAATTAATGCATAGAGACACTTCTCCTTCAACAGGCTCCCTGAGAAGATGTATTATTTCATTGCCTTCTTCTCTTACGTCAAATACCTCTATGCCGTTTATTGTTCCCTCATCCTTTGGCTGTCCTCCCGACATGTGCGGATAAAAGATAGTTTTATCAAGTATCACTTCATAGTAATCATCCTTTTTCACACAGCTTACAACCGTTGCTTCACTGCTGCATAAATAGGAATCCTCCTGAAACATTTTCCTGCTTGTACTCATTGTATCTCCTTAACATTCATTCTGCATATTGCTTTTATTTTCCCATAAAATATACAGGGCGGCTAAGATATCTTAACCGCCCGTCATCATCACCGCATTACTCTCGTTGCACCATAATAATAATTTGAAAAATATCCTGAAGAAAGTGTATCAATTCTCACAGTTTGTCCAGGTACCGGGGAATGAATGAAATTTCCGTCTCCTGTATAAATACCTACATGACTCAATCTGGAAGAGCTCGCTGAATATTTAAAATATACCAGGTCACCCGGCATAAGCTGAGACTTGTCAACTCTTACACCTATGGAATACTGCTCTGTTGATGACCTCGGCATGGTTACTCCAAAATTAGACATAACATACTGCACAAAGCCTGAGCAGTCAAATCCGCTGGGAGTGTTTCCTCCGTATGCATATGGCGTTCCTATATACTGCTTGGCATATTCCACTATGCTGCCACCAGATAATTGAGCTTCCGCCGAATCGGTACTATAATTTATCACAATCACATATTCGGCACTGACATATGCCTTAGAGGATTCAAAATTTATTTCATACCAGCCTTCGGACTCGGACAATATTTCTATTGATGTGCCCAGTGAAAGTTTGCCTAATTTTTCATTTTCAGTGGAGGGCCCGCTTCTTACGTTCAAAATATCAACTCTGACAATGCCCTTTCTGATCTCTTCCTTAGCAGCTTCGTCCTGTGCATCCTGCACAGCGTCAGCTTGAATTTCCGACGTAACTGCCTCCAGTACTCCATCAGCGGCCGCCTCTTCCGCGGCAAATGCCGGTACAAACAACAAGGCAGATGATATTCCTGCAATTAAAAGCGTTTTCCCCATTATTTTCATAACTATATCCTATAATCCTCAGTGGATTCCTTTTCTCTATTTTCCTAAGCTACCGCTTGTCCGCAACAGTAAAATCAAGTTGACATAATTATGCAAACGATATGATAACTCCGATATAATATCAAATAATGTCGTTTTTGTCAAGTCCGGATTCACAGGCCATTGACCCCAAAGGAATATACTGCTATACTCATTTATATCAACAATAAATCCAATGTGAGGTAATAGTATGAACAGATGCGGCTGGTGCGGAAATGATGAGCTCTATGTGAAGTACCACGATGAAGAATGGGGAGTACCCGTCCATGATGAAAAAAAGCATTTTGAATTTTTAGTGCTTGAATCTGCCCAGGCAGGCTTAAGCTGGATTACGGTTCTCAGAAAGAGAGAAAGCTACAGAAAAGCATATGATGGCTTTGACGCAGAAAAGGTAGCACATTATGATGAAGACAAAATCGATGAACTTATGCAAAATACCGGAATTGTAAGAAACCGTAAAAAGATTGAAGCTTCCATAAATAATGCAGCCAGATTCATCGAGATACAAAAAGAATTCGGAAGCTTTGATAATTATATCTGGAGTTTTGTGGACAACAAGCCGATTGTAAACAACTGGAATGATCTGTCGGAAGTGCCTGCCACATCGGAGCTTTCGGACATGGTCAGCAGGGATTTAAAAGCAAGAGGCTTTAAATTTTTAGGATCAACAATAGTATATGCACACCTTCAGGCTACCGGAATAATAAACGATCATTTAACAGGCTGCTTCAGGCATGGGCAGGTGTAAGCGGCAGGTAAATGCCTCTGCCGCTTTCACAATGTTAACATTATCAGTTACTCTTCCCTTATAAAAACAATATCTGGAACCATGGGCTCGAATCGCACTGCAGCAGCTTTTATCGTTCCGTTGTCAACCGCAAAGATAACCGGCAATGTAATCGTAAGGATATCTTCCTTTACCCCGTCTGCCTTGAACACATCATTGTGATAATGTTCAAGCGGAATATCCATATCCCTGTATAGCATGTGCAGCACGTTATTCCTTTCAGCAATACGCAGCATTCCGTATCCTCTGTTAAAATATGTTCCCTCATAGCCTTTTAATGGGAGCGTCGTATGTGTTCCATGAACCTTTTCCTCATTAAAGTAATTTACATCACAGTCCAAATATTCTTCTTCCTCAGGCAGAGCATCACCGTGAAACTTCGATGTCCAGTCTTCATATTCCAGTCCAAGGACCTCATCAAGTATAGTATACAGGGAACCGTACATGAACGGCACCGTAGGAGAATGGAAATTAGTCAGAATTACCACACCTATGCCATCATCAGGTAAAAATGCCTGTATTGAGCTGTATCCCTCTATTTTCCCTGTATGTTTCCTGAATGCATGTCCTTTGTAGTTTCCCGTCTTCCACCCCATTGAATAGTCTATACATTCATAGAATCCATCACCGCCGACAGAATCATCGAACTGCGAATGCACAGAATGCATTTCCATAAATGTTGAAGGTTGAATGAGCGCACGTCCTTCAGATGTCTTTCCGCCGGAAATATGCATCATGAGCCATTTTGCCATATCCTCTGCCGTTGAATTTACAGATGCAGCAGGTCCCGCTAAGTCCACATTCCATATTTCAAGCGGACTTAATTTTCCGTTTCCGTATCTGTATGGCACAGCATAATTATCGTCTTTTTTCATAATATCGGCAGAACAATTCGTGCGTTTCATCTTAAGAGGCTCGAAAATATATTTCTGCATAAGTTCATCCCATGATTCTCCCGTAGCGCATTCAGCCACATATCCTGCCATTGCGTACATAACATTGCTGTAAATCGCCTCTCCCCTGAAATCGGTGCAAGGTTGTATGAATCTTAAGCTGTCTGCCAGCTCTTCTCTCCCTCTGTCACCCGGCCATATGGCATCATGGGCACCGAAACCTGTCTTGTGTGACAAAATATCCCTCAGTGACATGGCACTTGCAGCCGGGTCCTGCATAATAAGCCTCGGTGCATAGGTTGTAACAGGTTCGTCATAACTGAGTATACCCTTATCCACAAGCACTGAAATGAGAGCTGATGTCATCGACTTTGAGCATGATGCTATGCAAAATTGCGTCTTTGCATCCGCTGTAAGGCGTTCCTCGCAGTTTCTGAAGCCAAATCCTCCTAAATACCATAGCTTTCCGTCCTTGACAACGGCAACAGCCGCTCCAGGAATTCTCCAATAATTCATTTCCTTTTCAATTGCCGAAATTGTCCTTGATGATAAATTATTCATGCTTCCTCCAAGTAATTTTATGTGCCGCCCGTCACAGCCTGACTATAACAGGTTGATGATCAGTATACGGCAGAAATTTATTTAATATGTCCTCTGTCTTCACCCTGACTGTGGACGTATTGACACAAGGGTGACATCCAAAATATTCGCCGCCAAGCACATCCTCGTCTATTATGAGACTCACCCTGTTTTCCCTGTCATACATAAGTCCAAACACACTTAACGAGCCGGGCGTTATATTTAAAAGCTCTTCCATATATGACCCGTCGGCAAAGGAAAGTCTTGAACTGTTTATCTGACTGGACAGGTTTTTAGTAAGAAACTTCTTGCCGCCCGGCATAATAAGCATGTAGAACTTTGACTTTGACGAATTGCATAAGAAAAGATTCTTGCTTATTTTAACATTCAAAGCCTCCTCTGCCGCCTGCAGATCCTCCATCGTCATTGCAGCCTCATGATCCGTTCCCGTAAACGGGATATCCAGCCTTTCCAGCACTTCGTACGTGTCAATCTCCTTCTGAAGCCTGTCCTCATCCGGCCTTGAGTAAAATATTTTTTCTTTTGTTCCCATTTCTCGATTCTCCTGCAATTTTATTCTATCAATACAGCTGTTCCCGATGCTATTACCATCATCATGTTGTTTGCACTTCCCAAAACCTCAAAGTCTACACTCACTCCCAGGACTGCATTTGCACCCATCTGATATGCCCTGTTCTTCATTTCTTCTATGGCATGATCTCTTGCTGCAATAAGCTCCCCTTCATAGGAATGTGAACGTCCGCCGAAAAAGTTCGTGAAACCTGCTGCAAAATCCTTTACAAAATCAATGCCTGATACTACCTCTCCGAATACTACACCCTTATATTCCCGTATCCTTCTTCCTTCCAATGACGGGGTGGTCGAAATTATCATATTTCTCCTCCTTCATTATTTAATTATATTATAAGCATATTTTACAAATTAAACAACTATGCAAAAAATAACAGACCCGTAAGCCATACGGGAAAATAATTTTGTTCCATATAACTTACGGGTATCCTCTTATTCGATAAAATCACGCAGTACTTTTATAAAGCTTTCACCTCTGACACCGTCATAATAATCAGAAGGCACATCAATTAGTCTAAGTTTTATGTCCTCTTCTGACAAGCTACAAAGCAGCTCCTCCATAAATATGCCTTTTTCACCATTTATACTGCATGTGGGGCTTTCGTTTATTCCTATAACCCCCAGCACATTGTATCCAATGTTTATGTATTCCTTTATAATTCCCACTACATCAGAAGCAATACCTTTGTTCAATCTCCGGAAATCCTCCGTTTCATACTGCTCCTTTGTCATAGGCTCTCTTTTAAGTCCCAGGTACCTATATTCCGGACATGGGAGCTGATGAATACCGATACCATTATTCATAAGCTCCGTTACAATATCCCTGTAGGCTCCCTCTGCTCTTGCCAGAGGATAAACAACAGTATTCTGATTCAATATGCAGTGAGAAACAAATATTACTTTTTTGCTTCTTTCCATTTCAATTGTTTCCTTGAGTGTATTTCGCAGGTATTTTGCTTATCAACAGTGACACAATTACACAGCTTGCTATTTTATCAACAATATTGCTTGTAATTCTCGGAATAAATGCTGCGGCGAAAATAGACTGTCCGGATTTAACTAACCACGTAAAAAATACATCATTGAAATCTCCGGTTATTCCTCCATACACATATGTGGCTATGGGCGTTCCTATAAGCGGCGCCACCACAGACAATACTAGACCTGTTACTATTGATGTCACAATGTTGAATTTCCACTTTCTTGCTATTAAACCCACAATAATGCCCACTGCTATGTTAACAAGAGCGAATGGTATACTCTTTGGATTCGTCAGTATCCCCTGAATTACATTCGTCAGACCCCCTACAGCTGCTCCGTACCACGGACCGAACAATGCTGCGGAAAAAATCGTACCTACCGTATCCAAAAATAAAAGAGGTATATTCAGCAACCCCACCACTGTTCCCAATACAATATTAAGTGCAATTGCTAAAGCTGAAAAAACAAGTTTAAAATTAGAATTATTTCTGTTCATATATACTCCTCGTAATTTATTAGAATCATAGACAAGAATATCACGACCTGTAAATTTTAGTCAATTTCATGTTTTTCATACAATATCCCTCAATCATAAAAATAAGTTATACTGAACCCTTTATGACTTTCTTTTTCCGTGTTATAATTACAATAACATATTGAGGAGGTGGAAAGTGGAAAATATTAAAATAGACGACTCTGCCAGACTAATCGGTAAGATAAGGCTGGGAAAGGATGTATATGTTGCACAGGGGGCCGTTCTGCGCTCTGTTGATGACTCCGTAACCATCGGTAACAGATCATGGGTTCTTGAAAACTCAGTCCTTGTGGGAACGGCTGATAATCCTCTGAAAGTGGGCAGCAAGACTGTATTCGGTCACAAGTGTGTCGCTTTGGGAACAGAAATCGGTGATTTGTGCGAAATAGGAAACGGCGTTATTTTCCTTCCCGGCTCCAGAATCGGAAATATGTGCATTTTCGGAGAGGGAACAATAATACCGCCAGGTTGTGTTATACCGGACGAATCCGTTGTGGTTGGAAGACCGGGAAGAATAATAAGGAAGCTGACGCCGGAAGATAAGCAAATGATTGCAAAAATGAGAGGTAACAATCTCTCATTGAGCGCGTACGATGAAAACATAGTGAGCAATGAACCGAAGGAAGGTGAAAAAATGGGAAAATTATATGAATACGGAGATAAATACCCTTTGATTGATGATTCGGCCTTCATATATGATTCGGCTGAAATAACGGGGGACGTAGTAATAGGAAGCAACTCCATTATAGCGTCGGGAGTGAAAATAATCGGAAATTCACACGGACCGGTTAAAATAGGCTGCAATGTGCAAATTCTCGAGAACTCAGTATTGCATTTGCTGCCCGACAATGAACTGATAATTGAAGACAATGTCATAATAGGACCGGGCTGCATAATCCATGGAACTACCATAGGTGCATG
>DNNV01000141.1:0-845 GCA_003497505.1 Clostridiales bacterium
TGCTGTTCTCAGAAACATACTCAGAGGAAAAAAAAAGCTTTTGGAAAAAATGGATGCGCTGCCAATTGACGAGCATTTAAGTGTGAAATATTCATATCCGGCAGATCTTGTGAGAAGATGGAAGAAGCAGTTCGGCAGAGAAAATGCCGAGAGCGTGCTTATTGCAAACAACCTTGAGGCACCGCTTGAGCTGAGGGTAAATACTCTTAAAATCACAAGAGATGAGCTCATGGAGATTTTTGAAAAAAAGGGCTTTAAGCCTCGTAAATGCAGGTATGCCAACAAAGGAATAGCGCTTGAAAGCCCTTCAGATATAGAAAATACAGATGAATACATACAGGGCTTTTTCTCCATACAGAGCGAAAGCTCCATGCTGGCAGGGCAGATTTTGAATCCTGAGGAAGACCGCCTTATAATAGACATGTGCGCCGCTCCCGGAGGAAAATCCATGAATGTGGCTGAAATCATGAACAATAAGGGAAGGATTATAAGCAGGGATTTTTATGGCGGAAAGCTGCCTCTCATAAGGAAGGAAGCAGAGAGGCTTGGAATAAGCATAATTGAAGCAGAGGAATACGATGCTGTGAAACTCGATGAAAGCCTTGTGTGCAAAGCTGATTATGTAATAGCTGATGTACCCTGCACAGGTCTTGGCATAATAAGAAGAAAGCCGGAAATAAAGTTCACGAAGACTGAAGCAGATTTGAAAAGCATACGAAAGATTCAGTATAAAATATTGGAGAATGCTTCGAAATATTTAAAGGTTGGCGGTGAATTGGCTTACTCAACCTGCACAACCAACAAAGAAGAAAATATTGAGCTTATTACCGAGTTTTTAAATAAAA
>DNNV01000141.1:890-1892 GCA_003497505.1 Clostridiales bacterium
TGAACCGCTCTTTACCGAGTTTTTAAATAAAAATAAAGAATTTGAGCTTGCAGATATATCCGGGAATACAGATGAAATTTTCACCGATGCAAAGAAAGGTTACATTGAAATTTATCCACACATCCACAACATGGACGGCTTTTTTATTGCGAAAATAAAAAGAGTGTGATATAATTTTGTATATTTATTTATGAAGTTAAAAGAAACACATAAAGTAGAAGGTTATTATGAGAAAAATAGACAATTTAAGCTTTGAGGAGCTTGAAAAATCTCTCATTGAGATGGGAGAGCCCAAATTTAAGGCAAAGCAAATATTTGACTGGATACATAACAAGATGGTGGATGACTTTGAAGGTATGTCCAATATCTCCAAAAAATCCAGGGAAGAGATGGGGAAGGCTTTTGAATTTACAAAGGCAAGCATCGAATTAAAGCTTGAATCCAAATTAGATGAAACAAAGAAATATGTCATCATGTTTGAAGACGGAAATGTAGTTGAAAGTGTATTTTTGAAATATAAATTTGGCAATACCGCATGCATTTCATCTGAGGTGGGATGTAAAATGGGTTGTCTTTTTTGTGCATCAACGAAAAACGGTTTTTTGAGGAGCTTATCGGCTGCAGAAATGCTGAAACAAATATATCTCATTCAAAAGGATACTGGAGAAAAAATATCCAATGTTGTTATTATGGGCTCGGGAGAACCCCTTGAAAATTATGACAACGTACTTAAATTTCTGAGGCTCATAAATGATGAGAGGGGACAGAATATTTCCATGAGGAAAATAACACTGTCCACCTGCGGAATAGTGCCTAACATCTACAGGCTGGCAGACGAGGACATACCAATTACACTGGCCATTTCTCTGCACGCTCCCACACAGGAAAAGAGGGAAGAAATATTGCCTGTTGCCAGGAAGTACAAACTGCCCGAACTGATGAAAGCATGCGACTACTATATTGAAAAAACGGGCAGAAGGCTTACATTTGAATATATAATGA
>DNNV01000141.1:1970-8868 GCA_003497505.1 Clostridiales bacterium
TGATAAAGGGCTTCAATGATGGTCCTGAGGATGCGGAAAAGCTTGCGGCACTTCTTAAGCACAAGCTTGCAAATGTTAATCTTATTCCATGCAATTATGTTAAAGAGGCTGATATTAAGCCTTCAGAAAATATTGATGTTGAAAAATTCAAGAAGCTTTTATCTGACAGAGGTATAAACGCAACCATCAGAAGAGAGCTTGGGAGCGACATAAATGCCGCTTGCGGACAGCTAAGAAATAACTTTTTAAAAAGATGAGGTGCCTTATGAGGGTGTACTGCGAAACTAACAAAGGGTTAATGAGGGAAAACAACGAAGACAACTACATAGTTGAAGAATCTGGCAACATTAGTCTTTATGCCGTTGCTGACGGCATGGGAGGCCATAAGGCCGGTGAAATCGCAAGCTCTATTGCAATAGATACTATAAGAGAATGCTTTAGAAGCAACGGTGAAAAAGGTGATTTTAAAGCCCCTTCCTTTATTATGGAGAGTATAAATGCGGCGAATTCCAAAATAAGAGAGACCGCCCTGAACAAGGAAGAATTTTCAGGCATGGGTACTACCATAACAATGGCAGTTGTTGACCTTGCGTTAAAAACCGCATATATAGGCAATGTGGGAGACAGCAGGGCATATATCATTAAAGACGACGAAATAACTCAGGTTACCGAAGACCACACATATGTGCATGAGTTAGTGAAGGACGGCAAAATTACATCGGAGGAAGCAAAGCATCATCCGAAGAGAAACGTCATAACCAGAGCCGTGGGAACTGAAGACTATGTTCATGTGGATATTTTTGAAATTGAGCTCTTTGACAATGATGTTATCTTGCTTTGTACCGACGGACTTACCACACATCTTACTGATGACAGAATACTGAGCACAATCAGGGAATACGGATGCTCGGAAAGCGTGCAAAAATTAATAAAATTTGCCAACGATAATGGCGGAACTGATAATATTACCATCATTATTGTTGATAATATCGTTAGAGGTGAAGATTATGATAGGTAGAGTATTAGGAAATAGATATGAAATAATAGAAAAAATAGGCGGCGGAGGAATGTCAATAGTATACAAGGCTAAATGCCGTGTATTGAATCGCTTTGTTGCAATAAAGATTTTGAGAGACGAACTTACATCAGACCCTGATTTTGTTGCTAAATTCAAGCAGGAATCACTTTCTGCCGCAAGCCTTACTCATCCTAACATAGTGAATATATACGATACGGGAATAGAGGGCGATATATATTACATCGTCATGGAATATGTAAAGGGTGAAACTCTTAAAAAATACATCAGCAGAAAAGGCAAGCTCAGCGAGCAGGAAGCCATAAAAATTTCCAAGCAGATTGCCGAGGCCTTGAAGCATGCACATTCCAACAATATCGTACACCGTGACATAAAGCCACACAACATACTCATAACAGAAGATGGAATAGCAAAAGTAACGGATTTTGGCATAGCAAGAGCAGCAACGAGCTCAACCATCAACAACACCTCCAATGTTATAGGCTCCGTTCATTATTTTTCGCCGGAGCAGGCAAGAGGCGGATACGTGGATGAAAAATCAGACATATATTCTCTCGGAATAGTCATGTATGAAATGGTGACGGGAGTTGTGCCATTTGATGCGGATAATCACATTTCCGTAGCAATGAAGCAGATACAGGAAAAGCCTGTGCCTCCTTCTGCAAAGATCAGGAATCTTCAAATATCCAAGGGACTTGAGGATATTATAATGAAATGTCTGGAAAAGCACCAGAGCTTCAGATTTCAGAGCATTGACGAACTGATTAAGAAAATAGATTCATTATACGGGTTTAATACTGACACAGAACATGAGGATGATGCGGTTGATTCACCAACCATAGTTATTCCGGCGATAAACGACATAAATAACAACTTAGACAATGAAAATAACAGTGACAAGAACATTGAAAAAAACAACGAAAATAATGTAATTGATATAGATTTGGTTGCTGAAGGCTCCGACAGGGCATTTAAAACATTTTTTGGGGAGGATGCTCCGGGAGAAAATGCCGAAGATGAAGGCAGCTACGAAGAGGAGCAAAGCCCTGAGGAAAGGAAAAAGAACAGAGGTATCACAATAGCCGCACTTCTCAGTGCCCTTGCGGTGGCTGTCATAGGCGGAATGATTGCACTTAAGGCCATACTGTATGTGCCCGAAGTTTCGGTTCCTGATCTTTTGGGAAGAAATGAAGAGGAAGCACAAAAGATAATTGAAGACATGGGATTGATTTTCAAGGTGTCCGGAAGAGAATACAGCAAGGAATACGATGAAGGCCGCGTAATGGAGCAGAGCGTGGATGAAGGAAAGAAAATCAAGGAAAAATCCAATGTTGATGTTGTTGTGAGCAAGGGTAAGAAATCAATAACCGTTCCTGACTTAGTAGGCAAATATTCCATAGAGGCAGGAATAATACTGAAGGACGCAAGCCTTAAGGAGGGCAGCGTGAAGGAAGCAAATTCCGACAAGGTTCCTGCGGGACAAATAATGGATCAGTCGCCGGATGCAGGAACACCGGCAAATGAAAATGATGCCGTTGATTATATTGTGAGCCTGGGACCAAAAATCGTATATGTAAAAATGCCAAAGGTGACAGGACTTGAGGTTAATGCGGCAAAGCTGCTCATAGCACAGTCTGGGTTGACAGCTGGAGGGGTCAGCGAAGAGCCAAGTGAGGATGTTACCAAGGGGCTTGTGGTGAGACAAAGTGTTGCCGCAGGGCAGGATGTAGCACAAGGAACATCCATATTACTGACAATAAGCTCCGGAAAGCCTGAGGCGCCATCTGAGGAAAATCCGGAAGAGAAGCCTGGCGAAAAACCGGAGGAGAAGCCCGAAGAGAAACCGACAGCGAGCTCATATCCTTTGACCATAACACTTCCTTCAAACAAGGATAAGGTATTGGTAGTGGTGCAGAAGGTTGCTGACGGCGGAAGAGAAATAGTGTATTCAAAAGAAGTAGATACTTCAGCTCAGAGCATAATAGTAAATATAAAGGGAAGCGGAACAGAAGTATTTGAAATTTATATAGACAATGAGCTTTATGACAGAGCGGAAATCAAGTTTTAACAGGAGTATTTATGATTGAAGGGATAATCATAAGAGGTGTAGGCGGAAATTACTACGTGGACACAGGTGACAATTTAGTGGAGTGCAGAGCCAGAGGACTTTTTAGGCTGAAGAATATAAAGCCTCTCGTGGGGGACAGGGTATTTATCCGTCTTACGGAAGAGGATGAAAATGTTGGCTACATCGAGGAAATCATGGAGAGGACCAATGTGATGGTCAGACCTCCCATTGCAAATATACAGCAGCTGATGATATTTTTTGCTGTTACAAACCCTGAGCCCAGCTTTTTACTACTGGATAAGCTTTTAATAGCTGCAGAAACTAACGGGCTAAAGCCTGTTATATGCTTTAACAAAAGTGATTTGGTTGATGACAGATTAAAGAAGGAATACAGGAGCATCTTTGTGAACACAGGCTACAAGGTTATTTTCACCAGCATGCATGACGAAGGTTCAATCAATGAGCTGAAAGACATTCTCAAGGATAAGCTCAGCGTGTTTTCCGGGCCTTCGGGTGTGGGAAAATCTTCCGTAATGAATGCCGTCCAGCCTGATTTTCAGCTTAAAACAGGTGAGGTAAGTGATAAGCTGAAACGAGGAAAGCACACGACAAGGCATGCCGAAATTTACAAACTGCATTTCGGTGGATACGTGGTGGATACACCGGGCTTCAGTTCGTTTGAACTTGACGGAATAAGCGAATTCCAGCTTCGTGAGTACTATCCTGAAATTAAGAAATTTGATGAGGGCTGCAGGTTTGCCGATTGTGTTCACAGCAAGGAGCCGGGCTGCGTAATCAAAGATGCGGTAAATGGCGGCAAAATAAGCCCCGTGAGATATAACAATTACCTTAGGCTGCTGGAAGAAATACGCAGCATAAAACCATATTAGATATAAGATATTTGATGGAGGAAGTATGAATAAATTATCACCTTCTATACTTTCTGCTGATTTTTCCAATCTCGAAAGAGATATAAAAATTGTGGAAAAGGGCGGAGCAGACTATATTCACATAGATGTGATGGACGGACATTTTGTGCCCAATATCACCATAGGACCGGATGTTGTAAAATCACTGCGCAAAGTGACTGAGCTTACATTCGATGTGCATCTCATGATTGAAAATCCAGATGACTACATTGAAGATTTCTACAATGCGGGAGCGGATATCATAACGGTTCATCAGGAGGCTGCCATGCACCTTCACAGAACCGTACAAAAAATAAAATCCTTCGGTCTCAAGGCCGGAGTATCTCTTAATCCTGCTACACCTGTTTCCCTGCTGAAGGATATATTAAGAGACGTGGATATGGTGTTAATAATGAGTGTCAATCCCGGATTCGGTGGGCAAAGCCTCATTAAAAACGTGAAATATAAATTTGAAGAGCTGAAACAGATGATTGAAGAGCAGGGTCTGAATGTCGATATTGAAATTGACGGAGGCGTAACTGCGGATAATCTTGAAGAGGTGCTGAGCTGGGGAGCAAACGTCATTGTAGCCGGGTCAGCCATATACAGGGCAAAGGATGTTGAAGCTGAAACAAGAAAGTTTAAGCAAATAATGGAGAAGTAAATGGCGGCGTTAATAATAGGCAGCGGCAGCGATTTAAGAAGGGACCGCATCGAAAATATCCATATAGAATATGTAATATGTGCCGACGGCGGTCTTGAAAAGGTACAGGGACTGAATTTAAAGCCTGATCTGATTTTAGGCGACTTTGATTCGGTGAATTCTTCTTTGTTGAATGGATACAGAGACTCCGGGACAGAAATATACGCTTTTCCTCCGGAAAAAGACTTTACAGATATGGAGCTTGCGGTTGATACAGCTGTGAAAAGAGGTTTTAAAGAAATTGTTTTAATAGGTGCGTCCGGCACGAGATTGGACCATACCCTTGCAAATATACAGCTTTTGGAGAAATATCACAGGCAGGGTATCAGCATTGAAATAATAGACAATAATAATCACATTGGAATTATATCGGGCAAAACCGATATAAATATAAAGAAAAAAAGAGAACACTTTGTTTCATTGGTGCCGGTTACAGGGACACTGGAGGGCCTTACACTGAAGGGATTCAAGTATCCCCTGAACAATGTCACGGTTGAAAGAGGCACGGCACTTCTCATAAGCAATGAGATAAGGTCAGAAGAGGGCAGAATAATACTTGATAAAGGAACTGCACTGATTTTTATATCAAAAGATTAACATTACTATAGGAGGCTTCATGAAAGCAACAGATTTGAGAGATTTGTTCAAATCTCCGGAAAATTACTCAGACAGCGATGTTGTTGTGGAGGGATGGATAAGAACCATCAGAGATTCTAAAAATTTTGGTTTTATAGAATTAAATGACGGAACATATATGAAAAATGTTCAGATAGTGTTTGAAAATAACCTCGAAAATTTTGAAGAAGTTAAGAAATTTTCAACAGGAAGCGCTATTACAGTAAAGGGAAGATTGCTGCTTACGCCGGAGGCAAAACAGCCATTCGAAATAAAAGCAACAGAAGTAACAATGGAGGCTGAATCAGATTCAAGCTTTCCGCTGCAGAAAAAAAGACATTCGTTGGAATATCTTAGAACTATAGCACACCTGAGACCGCGAACAAATACATTTATGGCGGTATTCAGAGTTAGGTCACTGGCAGCTTACGCAATACATAAGTTTTTTAACGACAGAGGATTTGTATATGCTCATCCTCCCATTATAACAGCAAGTGATGCTGAAGGAGCAGGCGAAATGTTCAGGGTTACTGCTCTTGACCTTGAAAATATTGAAAAGGTTGAGGGAGCAGTTGATTATTCAAAGGATTTCTTCGGCAAATCAGCCAACCTTACAGTTAGCGGACAGCTGGAAGCAGAAGTTTTTGCTCTTGCATTTAAGAATGTATATACATTTGGACCTACATTCAGAGCTGAAAATTCAAATACTTCAAGACATGCTGCAGAATTCTGGATGATTGAGCCTGAAATTGCATTTGCCGACTTAAATGACAACATGCAGCTTGCAGAGGACATGGTGAAGTATGTAATCAGCTATGTAATGGAAAACGGAAGAGAAGAAATAGAGTTTTTCAATTCCTTCGTTGAAAAGGGTCTGATTGATAAATTGAACAATGTTGTGAACTCTGAATTCGGAAGAATAACATATACAGATGCCATAGAGATTCTCATGAAAAACAATGACAGCTTTGATTATCCTGTTAAATGGGGAACTGACATTCAGACAGAGCATGAAAGATATTTGTCCGAAAAAATATTCGGTAAACCGGTATTTGTAACAAACTATCCAAAGGATATCAAGGCATTTTACATGCGCATGAACGAGGACAATAACACAGTTGCAGCAATGGACCTTCTTGTTCCGGGAATCGGAGAGCTCATAGGCGGAAGTCAGAGAGAGGAAAGGCTTGAAATGCTGGAAAAACGCATGGATGAAATGGGCGTTGGCAAAGAGGAAATGTGGTGGTACTTAGAGCTTAGAAAATACGGCGGAGTTAAGCATGCCGGATATGGCCTCGGCTTTGAAAGATTGATAATGTATCTGACAGGAATGGGCAATATAAGAGACGTAATACCATTTCCAAGAACACCAAAAAACGCTGAATTTTAAGATACCGCAAAATATAAAAGTAAAAGATACGGAAAAATAAAATTTTCCCGTATCTTTTTTGATTTACACGAATAGAATGTATTGTACATCGTTACCGGAGGTGTTTTATGAATTTTTTCAGGCAGAGAAGAAAATGCAATCCATGTGCCCCTAGAATTAAATTTACAGAAATAATAGG
>DNNV01000203.1:0-827 GCA_003497505.1 Clostridiales bacterium
GGAATTGACGATTATGTGGTGAAGCCATTTTCATCTAAGGAAATAATGCTTAGAGTCAATGCAATTTTGCGTCGTACTGCCAAGGGTGATTCATCGGTCGAGAATAGTGATGGTCATATCGTTTTCAAAAAAGAAGGACTCATTGCGGATATAACCGCTTACAGGGTGATTATTGACGGTACGCAGGCAGACATGGCCCCAAAGGAATATGATTTGTTGTTTTTCCTGATACGAAATAAAAATATTGCGGTTCCGAGAGAAAAAATATTGACGGAAGTATGGGGTTACGATTATTACGGAGATGACAGAACCCTTGATACGCATATGAAGCTTTTGCGAAAATCCCTCGGTCCATATGCGCATTTTATAACTACCATAAGAGGATTGGGGTATAGATTCGATGGATAGATTGAAACTTAAATGGAAAATATTTGCTTTTATATTGGGATTCTGTGCTCTTCTGCTGGTTATTTTGTGGCTTTTTCAAACAGTTTTTTTAACGGACATGTATAAAATAATCAGAAAAAATGAAATAAAAAAGGCTATTGCTCTTGTGGAAGAAAATATAGACAGTGCAGGACTGCAAACAGTCCTGAACAATCTTGAGGCAGGCAAGGAAATTATTGTAATGCCGGCAAAGGAGTTTGCACCACCCGAAAGGATGATGCAGAACGACCGAGGCAGGCGTCCGCCGGAAACCATAACCGAAACAAAGGAGTTTATATTGCAGGATGGAAGAACCATATCCCTGACATTTCACGCAATGATAACACCTGTTGACGCAACTGTTTCCACTCTGCAGCTTCAGCTGTATATTATTACGGGAA
>DNNV01000203.1:975-6332 GCA_003497505.1 Clostridiales bacterium
CACACTCTTTCCCTACGCTTATTGCCGTGGCAATATCCGCACGTATTTCAAGGCCTATTGAGGAAATTAACAAAAGTGCCAAGATACTTGCATCAGGCTGCTATGATGCAACATTTGAAGGGCATGGTTTTCTGGAAATAAGGGAACTGTCTGATACGTTGAATATAGCTGCATCGGAATTATCCAAGGTGGAAAAACTAAGAAAAGAGCTGATGGCAAATATTTCTCATGATCTGCGGACACCTCTTGCGCTGATATACAGCTATGCCGAAATGATGCATGACTTTCCCGATGAGATCAGCGCTGAGCAGACAGAAATCATAATGAAGGAAGTTGAGAGGCTGAACTCTCTTGTCAAGGATGTAATGGATGTCTCACGTATGGAAACGGGCACAATTGAAATGAACAGGGAATTGTACAACCTGACTCATAGCCTGAAGGGCACAATAATGCGCATGGCTGAGCTTGTTAAAAAAGATGGGTACACTATAAATTTTGAAAGTGAAGATGATGTATTTGTTGTTGCTGATGAGGTGAAAATTACTCAGGCATTTTACAACCTGCTGCTAAATGCAATCACGCACGGCGGAAGTGATAAAAATGTAACTGTCCGTCAAAGTGTATCCGGTGATTTTGTGAAGATAGAGGTCGAAGACAGCGGAGAAGGAATTACCGGTGAAGATTTGCCGCATATATGGGACCGGTACTACAAGGTGGATAAAAAGCACAGACGGGGTATAACCGGAACTGGGCTCGGACTTTCCATTGTAAAGAAAATTGTGGATATTCATGAGGGGAGCTGCGGTGTTGAATCGGAGCCGGGAAAGGGAAGTATTTTTTGGATTATGCTGAAAGCTAAACAGAAATGAGGTTTATATGAGAATTATTACGTTGAATATTAAATTTAATTTTCAGAATATTGAGGATTATATATATCCTGTCGTTTTATGTGATGATAAGGATATGATTTTAGTGGATTGCGGATATGTGGGATTTCTGCCAATGATTGAAAATGCATTTTCTGCTGAAGGTCTGGAAATGAAGGACCTGACAAAAATAATAATTACACATCACGACCAAGACCACATGGGTTCTCTGCGTGCAATAAAGGAAAAATATCCTCATGTAAGTATTATTTCAAGCAGGGAGGAGAAACCCTTTATTGCCGGGGAAATGAAAGCAATACGTTTGGAGCAGGCAGAAAAGCTTCAGGAAACACTGCCTGATGAGCACAAGGCTTTCGGGCAGGCTTTTTGTGAAATGCTAAAAAGGGTGGAACCATGCCGGGTTGATATGACTGTCAGTGGAGGAGAAATGTTCGATTGGTGCGGCGGCTGTGAAATAATTGATACTTCCGGACATACTCCGGGACATATTTCATTGTATCTCAAGGAGCATAATACAATTATCACCGGTGATGCCGCGGTTCTTGAGGAAGGAAGACTGGTCGTGGCAAATCCGCAATATGCCTTTGATTTGAAGAAGGCGGAGGAATCTCTTATAAAATTGATGGAGTATGAAGCAGAAACATATATATGCTATCACGGCGGAATATATAAAAACAGGTAAATAGAATATTAAGTCATTATGAATGTTCAAAAAACATTATAAACATAGGGGAGGTAGTATGAAAGAAAACAAATATGATGATGATGCGTTTTTCGATAAATACAGCGGAATGAAGCGTTCTGTAGAAGGCCTTGCCGGTGCAGGGGAGTGGCAGGAGCTAAAAAAGCTGCTGCCTGATTTCAAGGGACTTAAGGTTCTCGATTTAGGCTGTGGTTATGGTTGGCATTGCATATATGCCGCCGAGCAGGGAGCGGAGCTCGTTTTGGGAACAGATATATCAACAAAAATGCTTGAGGTTGCCCGCAAAAAAACTAATTTTTCGGAAGTGAGTTATCTGTGCTGTGCTATGGAGGACTTGATTCTTGAAGAAAATAGCTTTGATGTTGTTATAAGTTCTTTGGCATTGCACTACGTTGATGATTATAAAAATTTAGTAAAAAGTATCCACAGATGGCTGACACCAAACGGAAAGTTGATTTTTTCGGTGGAGCATCCTGTTTTTACCGCCTATGGTACACAGGACTGGTATTGTGGAGCAAATGGTGAGATATTGCATTTCCCTGTGGATAACTACTATTATGAAGGAAAACGCAGCACTGTATTTTTGGGAGAGACTGTTGAAAAGTATCATCGTACGCTTACAACATACTGCAATACACTTCTTGAAGAAGGGTTCACGATAAAACATATTGTTGAGCCTCAACCTCCCGAGGATATGATGGACATTCCCGGAATGAAGAATGAAATGCGCAGGCCAATGATGCTTTTAATATCGGCTGTGAAAAATTAACGGATAGATAGTGTTTTGAAAAGCGCCTTACGGCATGTAGATTGACAGTAAGGCGCCTTTTCTATATTGTGCTCAATATGTGCAATAATTATTGTTGAAAGTTACAGAAATTTAAATTATTATAATTATATGTACAACACAAAATATTGTGATGTCAAATAATAATAACTACAGAACTTCTGGGATTTTCCGAAATATCTGAAAATGTAAAGAAATTTGTTGATAATATAAAATATTAAAATATAGGAAAGCGGGTTTTATATGGAATACAGGACAGAACATGATACCATGGGTGAAGTAAGGGTACCGGCGGATAAATACTGGGGAGCTCAGACTCAGCGAAGTTTGGAAAATTTTAAAATCGGCAGAGAGAAAATGCCCGTGGAAATAGTGCGCGCTTTTGGAATTTTAAAAAAGGCTGCAGCATCAGCAAATTTAAGGCTGGGCATGCTTGATGAAAAGAGAGCATCAACTATTTCTTCCGCCTGCGATGAAATAATAAGAGGTGAATTGGATGATCAGTTTCCTCTTGTGGTATATCAGACGGGCAGCGGAACGCAGTCTAATATGAATGCAAATGAGGTAATTGCCAACAGAGGAAATGAAATCGCAGGCGAAACACTGCTGCATCCCAACGATCATGTGAATAAGTCACAGAGCTCAAACGACACATTTCCCACAGCCATGCATGTTGCTGCTCTGATTGCAGTAGAAGACCGCTTGCTTCCGTCAATTGCAGAATTAAAGGAAACGCTGAAAAAATTAGAAAAAGAAAACAAGAATATAATTAAAATAGGAAGAACTCATCTGCAGGATGCAACACCTCTTACATTGGGGCAGGAAATCAGTGGCTGGAAGGAAATGCTGTCTGAGTCCGAAAAGATGATAAAGCTTTCTCTTGACGGTATCAGCAAGCTTGCCATCGGAGGTACAGCCGTGGGCACCGGACTTAACGCACACCGTGATTTCGGCAAAACCGTTGCGGAGGAAATAAGCCTTATTACCGGAAAGAGGTTTGAGTCGCAAAAAAATAAATTTCATTCATTGACAAGCAAGGATGCATTGGTTTTCTGCCACGGAGGAATCAAGGCTCTTGCCTGCAACCTTATGAAGATAGCTAATGATGTGAGATGGCTGGCAAGCGGACCGCGGTGTGGTATAGGAGAGCTCATCATACCGGAAAATGAACCGGGAAGCTCCATAATGCCGGGGAAGGTAAATCCCACACAGTGCGAGGCCCTGTCAATGGCATGTGTGCAGGTAATGGGGAATGATACCGCAATAGGAATAGCGGCTTCACAAGGAAACTTTGAATTAAATGTATACATGCCTGTGCTGATATATAATTTTCTTGAATCTGTTGACCTTATGGCCACTGCCATGATATCATTCAATGAAAATTGTGCTGTGGGCATAAAGGCTAATAAAAAGAAGATAAAGGAAAATCTGGAGCAGTCTCTTATGCTGGTTACTGCTTTGAATCCGTACATAGGATATGAAAATGCCGCGAAGGTTGCAAAGTTAGCACACAAGGAAGATATCACATTAAAAGGAGCTGCCGTAAAATTGAAGCTCATGACAGAAGAGGAGTTTGATAAGGCGGTAATTCCTTCAAATATGATAAGGCCTTTGTAATATAAATATAAAACGGAGGTAAGACAGTGGATAAAACTTATGCTTTAGAAAAACATGCTGAATGGATGGGAAAAATAGAGGTTGTGACCAGGGCGCCCATAAACAACAAGGCGGACCTTGCCGTTGCATATACGCCGGGAGTTGCGGAGCCCTGCCTTGAAATAGCCAATGACGAAATGCTTGCATATGAATATACGAGAAAAGGTAATTTAGTCGCAGTAATAACCGACGGAACTGCTGTTCTTGGACTGGGTGATATAGGGCCAAGTGCGGCAATGCCTGTAATGGAGGGTAAGTGTGCGCTGTTCAAAAGGTTTGCAGGAATTGATGCGATTCCCATTTGTATTGATTCAAAGGACCCTGAGGTTATTATAAATACTATTGCAAATATATCCAAGAGCTTTGGAGGAATAAACCTCGAAGACATATCAGCTCCAAGATGCTTTGAAATAGAAGAAGCATTGAAAAGGATATGCGACATCCCGGTATTTCACGATGACCAGCATGGAACTGCAATTGTTACCTCAGCGGGATTACTGAATGCCGTGAGATTTACAAAGAAAAAGATGGGACAGCTGAAAATAGTAATAAGCGGCGCCGGGTCCGCAGGAATATCTATAGCGAAATTATTCATACAGATGGGCTTCGGAGAGATTATCATGTGCGGAAGCAAGGGAATCATATATGATGGTGCTCCCTATAATAACAGTGCTCAACAGGAAATGTCAAAAGTAACGAACAGGGATAAGCTTACGGGAACGCTGGCAGATGCCATGAAGGGTGCGGATGTATTTATAGGAGTATCGAAGCCAAATATAGTTTCAAAAGACATGATTGCATCGATGTCAAAGGACCCGATTATTTTTGCTCTGGCAAATCCTGTTCCGGAAATTATGCCTGATCTGGCAAAGGAAGCAGGGGCGGCTGTGGTGGCAACAGGCAGAAGCGACTTCCCCAACCAGGTTAATAATGTACTGGTATTCCCCGGAGTATTCAAGGGTGTTTTGTCTGTACGCTCCAAGGTAATAACCGATTCCATGAAGGAGGCTGCGGCAAAGGCAATAGCAGAGGTTATAAAGGACGATGAAATTTCATTTGATTACCTGCTGCCTGACCCATTTAACCCCAATGTGGTGGAAGTGGTTGCAAAGGCTGTAGCTAATGAGGCAATCCGACTAGGAGAAAGTAGAATATAAATAATCAAATACTCTTCCGCGACACATTGGAAGAGTATTTTTTTAAAATATCTATAATTTTGATTTACATTTATGACTCAAATGATTATAATAATTGTATGCGGGTGTAGCTTAGTGGCAGAGTTCCGGCTTCCCAAGCCGGCTGTGTGGGTTCGATTCCCATCACC
>DNNV01000293.1 GCA_003497505.1 Clostridiales bacterium
ATAATACTTTAATATTAATATATGGTTGATATTAATTAAAGTTATATAAATGCAGTTGTTCAGAAAATCAAAAGTGAAGATAAAGGGGATTTGATTATGAATAAAGTGGAAATTGTTATAGGTGATAAAAAATATAATGTCAGAACCGATGAAAGTCCCGAATACGTTAAGCATATTGAAAATATTATAAACAATCAAATAAATCAAATAGCCGGCTCAAACAAGAGATTCAATGAAATGGACAAGTTAATATTGTCTTCATTTGTTATTGCCGATAAATATATTAAGATTACCAATGAGGTAAGTGATTACAGAAATGAATTATCTGAGGAAATAAAGCTTCTGAAGGAACAAAGAGAAAAGGCATTGCTTGATAAAGAAGAGTCAGTGGCAAAAACCTCAGAGGCTGTTCTTGAAAAGGAACGATACAGGGAGAAGCTTCTTGCACGAGATAATGACAGGGAATATTTAAATTCGCAGATAGACAAGCTGCAAGACAAAACAAATGAGCAAGATCAGCAGCTTTTAAAGAGCGAAATGCTTATCAATGAGTTGAAGCTCAAGAATGAAGAGCTGGAGGAAATATGTCAGGGTCTCCGTGATGAACGTGAAAATTTCATGAAGGAAATAAGCTTTATGAATAACACGAAAAGCAGCCTGAACGGAAGAATTTCAAAGCTGCAGCTTAAGCTTAACGAAAGAGAGCAGGTTGTTGCCCAGCTTGAGAAGAGTATAAGAGAACTGAAGAGCTCCAATGAAGATAAAACTCAAAAAATATACAATATAAGCGATGATCATGAAAAGCTTAATCTTATAATTGAAACAAAGCAGAAGGAAATTGACTCTCTGAATAATAAAATTTTAACCCTTCAGAGTAAATTAAACGAGAAGGATGAAGTTATAATAAGTAAAGACAGGTCGGTTTCAGAACAAAAAAATCATGTAGAGCAGCTTAAAAAGAATTATGACATCATAAATGATGAAAAAGAAAAATATCTTGAAGAGCTTCTCATGAGCAATAATGATAAGGAAAATTTAATCAACAGCATAAACGAGCTTCAGGAAAAACTGAACCGCAGAGAGGCTGAGAATTTCCAGAATCGGCTTGAAATTGACAAGCTTAAAAAAGACAATAGGGAATTGTTGGAGCTTCTCGAAGAAGAAACATCCAACTAATAAGTTATTAAGGTTAATCAGGAGAAAAGATGAAAAGAAAAGTAGAATTATTGGCTCCGGCAGGCAGCATGGAATCATTCTATGCAGCTGTTAACAGCGGAGCAGATTCAGTATATTTAGGCGGCAAGCTTTTTAATGCAAGATACAGCTCTCAAAATTTTGAGAACGATGAAATGAAGCATGTTATTGCCTATGCACACAATAAAAACGTAAAGATATATGTTACATTGAATATCCTTCTCAAGGATGTGGAAATAGTTGATGCATTAAATTACGCTTTATTTCTATATGAGAATGATGTGGATGCAGTAATTGTTCAGGACCTTGGACTTCTGTACCTCATTAAAAAATTTATTCCGGGATTGCCTGTGAACATAAGTACTCAATCAGTGGTGTATGATGAGCTGGGAATTAAGTTTTTTGAAGAATGCAATGTAAACAAGGTAATAATGGCAAGAGAATTGTCTGTTGGGCAACTCAAAGAAGCTGTGAAAAATACCGATTCAGATCTGGAAATATTCATACACGGAGCTCTGTGCACATGCTACTCCGGACAGTGCTATATGTCAAGTTTTCTGGGAGGAAGAAGCGGAAACAGAGGAAAATGCGCTCAGCCATGCAGGTTGAGCTATAGTTTTTTAGAAAGAGAAACAAATGAGCTTTCCGAAGAGTTAGAAGTAACACCGCTGTTGAGCCTCAAGGATTTCATGGCAGGTGAAACTATAACCGAGTTAATAGAGGCGGGAATTACAACCTTCAAAATTGAAGGGCGCATGAAGGGGCCGGAATTTACTGCTGCGGTGGTTGAGTACTACAGACAAATAATAGACGATTATTATGCAGGAAAAAAATCAGATATAAAGAAGCTGGAAGAATTAAAGGAACGTGCAATAGCTACCTTCAGCAGAGGGTATACAAATGGATATCTGAAGCCTTCACCCGATGATGAGATGTTTGCAAGAACAAGCTCCGGAGTAAAGGGAGACAATATTGAAGATATACAGGAAGAAACAAAGGGAAAGACACATGAATTTTCAGAGTTCAGAAGAAATACAATTAATTTTGATTTAACCATGAAGGTGGGAGAGAAGGCTGTTTTAACTGCATGGGATAATAGAAATAAGGTTGTGGTTACCAGTGATGATGATTGTGAAACAAGTCTGAAAAATCCTGCCACTTACGAAATAATATACGAGCAGTTAAGCAAGCTTGGAAACTCCGTATATTCATTGGGAGATATTAATGTTGACAGCCAAGAAGATGTATTTATAAGAAAAAGCTCTTTAAATCAGCTGCGAAGAGATGCTGTTGAAATGCTGTATGAAATGGGAGCTAATCGTTATGGCAGAAAAGAAACAAAGGCTGTAACAAGAAATGAAGCGTTTCCTGAGGTTCCTGACAAACAGGAAGGTCATCCTAAGGTGAGCCTTAAGATAAACAGCGAGGATGAAGTTTATCTCATAGATAAGGTTAAGGTGAAAAGAGTATATATTCCTTATGATTTAAACATGGATATCGTTAAGAATATAGATGTGGAAGAAAAATATCTATATATCCCGAATATAGTTTCAAAAGCTCAGTACAATATGTTTAAGAATAATATGAATTTATATGAGGAATTATTTGAAGGAGTATGCGTAAATAACTTAGGAAGCTTTTATTTTTTCAAGGAGAACAGCAGCCTGAAAATACATTGCGGTCCATTCTTCAATATTATAAATTCATTTTCAGCAAGACTGTTAGAGGAAAGAGGAGCAGAGGGCTTTACATTTTCCGTGGAAGCAAATATAAGAGATATAGAAGGAATTATGCGAAATACTTCTGCTAGATCTGAAATTGCGGCGCATGAGTATGTACAGATGATGGTTATGAAGAACTGTCCTATGTCCATGCTTAAGAAATGCAAGAATCTTGAAGATTGCAGCAGCTGTGAATACAGGAATACTTATTCGCTGAAGGACAGAAAAGGTGTTTATTTCAATGTGGAACGAAAAAATCGACTGACAAACATATATAACTCCGTACCTTTGTCCCTATTGGGCAAGACAAACGATTTTGTTAGCTCAGGTATTGAATATTTTCTTGTTGATACAAAATGGCTGGAGAATGCGGAAGAGGTAGTAGATGCCATGTACTGTGAAATTAACGGAGTAAGTACGGACGGTGTTCTGAAGGGAAATAATTATACACGAGGTCACTATTTGAAAAATATACTTTGACATGTCATAGAAGCAAACTATGAAAGGAAGTACAATGATAGAAAAATCAAAATCAGTATTGGAATTTGATAAAATAATTGAAAGGCTTTCAGATTTTGCCGAAACATCAAACGGCAAAAAAGAAGTTATGAGCCTTCAGCTGTCTTATGACACTGAGGGAGTGGAATTCAAACAGAAGCAGACTGCGGAAGCTCTTTCGATTATTATAGAAAAGGGAACTCCGCCGCTTGGAGGAGTTGCCGATATAAAGGAATATGTAAAACGAGGCTCGGTGGGAGGTATAATATCTCTGAAGGGCCTGTTAAGCTGCGCCGATACTTTAAGGGCGGCAAGGCTTATTAAAAACTATGTGCTTTTAAACAACAAGGAAGAAAGAAGTTTTGAAATACTGGAAAAGCTTTGTTCATCCATTTATTCCAACAAGGAAACAGAGGACAGAATATTTGCTGTTATTATAAGTGAGGAAGAAATAGCGGATGACGCAAGTCCTGAACTGAAGCGCATAAGAAGAGAAATACAAATAAAGCAAAATTCTATAAAAAATAAGATAAACCAGATTGTAGGTTCATCTGCCATGCAGAAATACCTGCAGGAAAATATTGTAACCATGCGAAATGACAGATATGTAATTCCAGTAAGGAAGGAATACAGGAGCATGGTAAAGGGAATTATCCACGACCAGTCATCCACAGGCTCCACATTATTTATTGAGCCTATGGCAATTGTGGAAATGACCAATGAAATTTCAGATTTAAAATCTGAGGAAAAGAAGGAAATAGAAAGAATACTTTTAGAGCTGAGCGTCATGATTGGTGACATTGCTTCCGAAATGCTTGCCAATCAGGAAATACTAACCGAGCTGGATTTTATATTCGCAAAGGGCAAGTATGCCATAAGTATCAACGGAATTGAGCCAAAAGTCAATGACAGGGGATATATACGAATCAAAAAAGGAAGACATCCGTTAATTGACCCCGCAGTGGTAGTTCCCATAGATGCATATCTTGGAGATGAATTTACAACTCTTATAATAACCGGCCCAAATACCGGCGGTAAGACTGTATCTCTGAAAACATTAGGACTTTTTACACTTATGGGGATGGCAGGGCTTCATCTGCCTGCGGAATACGGCACAGAAATATCAGTTTTCAGCTCCGTGTATGCGGATATAGGAGATGAGCAGAGCATTGAGCAAAGCCTCAGCACATTTTCGTCACATATGACCAATATTGTAAAGATTATGAAGGAAGTGAACGAAAAATCCTTTGTGCTGTTTGACGAGTTAGGTGCAGGAACGGACCCGACAGAAGGTGCCGCGTTGGCAATATCCATACTTGACACACTGCACGAAAGAAAAATTGTGACGGCCGCCACAACCCACTACAGCGAGCTTAAGCTTTATGCTCTCACTACAGAGGGAGTTATTAACGGCAGCGTAGAATTTAACGTTGAAACACTGAGTCCAACCTACAAGCTCCTCATAGGTGTACCGGGAAAATCAAATGCGTTTGAGATATCAAAGAAACTTGGATTGAGACAGGAAATAATCGACAAGGCAAAAAGAAACATCGAAGATAATAAGGTTGAATTTGAAGACGCACTGAAAGAGATTGAAGACAACAGGATATATATAGAGGAAAAGAAGCGTGAGATTCAAAGGCTAGACGATGAAAGCCGCAAAAAGCATTCAAGCTTTATTGACAAAGAGAGAAAATCTCTTGAGAAAAGCGAAAAAATGATTGATGAAGCTAATTACGAGGCAAGAAAAATAATAGAAAGCGCCAGAAAGGAAGCTGCTGAAATCATAAAGGAGCTGCGCAAGCTTAATGTTGATATGGATAAGGATAAAGCTCGTCGCGTCAACGAGCTTCGACAGAGCTTGAATGATAAAACAAAAGAGCTTGAAGGAAACCAGTATACCGAACAAATTTATAAGGAAGACAATTACGATGAGGAAACTCCTCTGTCCAACGGTGATGCGGTATTGGTGAGAAGCCTCAACCAAAAAGGACACATTATATCGGATGTTGACGGTTCGCAAAATGTGATGGTACAAATCGGACTTTTAAAGATGAAGGTGAAAAAGGCGGATTTGGTGAAAATAAAATCTGAGGAAGAGGAAAAGCAAAGAACAAGTACTTCCCGAATGATTAAGCTGAAAACATCATCAATAAATCCTGTAATAGATTTAAGAGGGCTCAATCTTGATGAAGCTATTTTAGAGCTTGACAAATATCTTGACGATGCCTTCATGTCAAACTTAAATGAAGTTCAGGTCATTCACGGCAAGGGTACAGGCGTGCTCAGAGAGGGCATAACCCAATTCCTGAAAAGACACAAGCACGTTAAGGAATCAAGGCTCGGCTCCTTCAACGAAGGCGGCGACGGAGTAACGGTGGTAACATTTAAGTAACTGAAATAAAGGGCGGAACCTGTGGGTTCCGCCTTTTTATCAACAGTTCTATAGTTCAACGATTTGAGTAGCGATATTTCCGCTGAATGTAAAATCATGCTCTACAAAAATCATCGTGGGCTCATATTCCTTTATGAGCTCTTCTATTTGAATTCTTGAATAAATATCTATGAAGTTCAATGGTTCATCCCATATATAAATATTGGCGCTTTGGGATAGGCTTTTTGCAATGAGGACTTTCTTTTTCTGACCTTCACTGAGCTCCTGGAGATTTTTTGAGAAATCATCCGAATCCATATCTAATTTGGCTAATAATGTTCTGAATATACTTTCGTTGATATTTTCACTCACAATAAAATCCTGAAATGTTCCATTTAAAAATGACGTGTCTTGAGGAACAAAAGAAATATTGAGATTGCTTCCTATATCCAGGGTTCCGTCATAGCTTTTTATTTCACTCAAAAGCATTTTTATCAAGCTTGATTTTCCGGAGCCATTTTTTCCTTTTATAGAAACTCTATCTCCTCGCCTTACAGTAAAGCTTACATTGCTTAAAATTTTTCTATCACCGAAGTTCAAACTTAGATTGTCCGCATTAATTAATGTATCTCGATGATATTCCTGCGGAATCAATTTCAAGGCATCATATTTTTCAATATTTTTAAGCAGCTTCTTTTTTTCATTTATTGAATTCTCTTTTCTTTGCTCAATAGCCTTAGCTCTTTTCATCATTTTCGCAGCCTTATGGCCTATATATCCTCTGTCGGGTGAATGATCGCCTATTTTCGATTTTTCCACAAGGTCGCTCCAACCTGCCGTTCTTCTGAAAGCTGTCTCCATCTGTGATATTTCTTTCTTCAGCTTTTCATTTTTTGAAATTTCGTAGTTATCCTGTCGGTCCTTGTTTTCCTGCCATGATGAAAAGTTGCCCTTTTGCACTTCAATATTGGTCTTATTTATTGAAAGTATATGGTCAACAGTCATATCTAAAAAATGCCTGTCATGTGATACCAATATATATCCCTTCTTTTGAGACAGATAATCAGCAACGCAGCGTCTTCCTTCCATATCAAGATGATTTGTTGGCTCATCTATGAGCAGGAAATTATTCTTTTTAAGAAATAACGCTGCAAGCATAACCTTTGTTCTTTCTCCGTTGCTTAAGGTCCCAAATTTTCGGTTCAAAACCTCAGGCTCCACGTCAAGCTTACGTACTTCTTTTTCTATCAATTCATTTATTATATAGCCTTCGTTCTGGATATATAAATTCAGTATTTCACCGTATTTTTCCATTGAATATTCAGAGCTTTGAAGGATGCATTCATCCATTTCCTTCTCCCACAGAGCAAATGGTGCTATTGAATTTCTCGCTGCATCAAGGGTAATCAATTCCTTATCTGTTTCAAAAGGAAAGTAATCAAAATCCACAGACGATGCTATTGTTCCGCTGTAGCTGTATTGTTTCATCAGGAGCTTAAG
>DNNV01000097.1 GCA_003497505.1 Clostridiales bacterium
CTTTACATTAAATGGCGACTGTGTTGAAGAGTTTATTATAACCGTGCCGTCAGACAATATTTCAGCCCTCGCATTTCTGACTTCCATGGCTGCGTGATCTGCCTGAGGCTGCAGAAAGCTTCCCTCCACAACGACCTTGCTTTCATTCCATCCGGCATTCATATCACCCTTCCTTATTTTTACAGCATGAAATATATTTGAGTTTTTTTGGGGATATACGTATTTTGATCGAAGATTGTAGCTCATAAGGTTCTCATGGATTAAAGGAGCATCCTCCTTCAGCGCTTCTGATACGGAATAAACCGCAGGAAGCGGTTTATAATCAACCTTTATCATTCCCGCCGCACGCTGGGCGGTCTGCTCACAATCTGCAACTACCAGAGCCACAGGCTCACCATAATATCTTACCTTGTCCTTTGCCAAAGTAGGTCTGTCACCAATGAAATCTCCGAACAGCAGGTCGCAGTCCTTGCCCGTGAGTATGGATTTCACACCTTCCACCTTCAGCGCATTTGTTACATCCACAGATATTCCTGCATGCGCATGTATGCTTGTAAGCATTTTTGCATGAAGAACATTCTTTACATTCTCGTCAATGTTGTATTTGGCGGCACCATCAACCTTGTTCCACGCTTCCTTTCTCAGCACATCATTCCCTAATATAGTCAATTTGTTTCCTCCGTACTATTTAATTATTATGTAGTCACCGCATTTAAGCTGTGAAACCTCTGCCCTCAAAGCTATTGCAATATCTCTCACCATGAGTTTCTGCTCCTCTGCGTCACGGGCTATAAGAATCAGCGGATTTCCCCCAAAAACCCTGCCTTTGTCCAATGTTATGTATGCCATTATTTCTGACTTGTCTTTTGCCATAATCTTCTCCCTTACTTATTTTCAAGCGGATCCTTCATGAGCTCCGGATTTTTCTTCACAACCTCCAGCAGCGGCGTTCGCCTTATGGTGTCTATGAACGCTCCTTCATCACGTATTAAAGGAACTATCGCTATAGCAACCCTGCCTGTTCGAAATTGCTTCCTTATATAGCTGTACCTCTTGACCCCCAGTCTGCGGCAAACTTCAAACAGCATTGCCTGCCTCTGGCCGTAGTTATCCAGAGTAATGCGATAGTGCTCCTTTTTAGGAGTTATTACCGCAGCTATTGCCTCAGTCCGGACTATTTTTCTTGAAATATCAGCTCCCAAGAGATTCGACACAAATATATCGTCCACAAACAATTCCGAATTGCGAACTTCAACCTTCCCTAATTTAACCTCCGCAATATCTCCGATTGAGTGTCCCTTGGAAAATCTTCTTAAAATCAGGAACATCACCGTTCCTGCCATGACTCCGCATAAAATATTCAGCCACATAGCCTCGCTGTTTATAATATGCATGGTTATTTCTGTGGACAAGGATACAAGTAGAGCAAAATAGTTGCGAGCCTCATATGTCTTCGCTATTCCGTCAATATATGCGTCCCCACGTTTTACAAATTCACTGCTCTCAATTGATTTCAGGCTCTCTTTTTCGATTTTACGAACATCTCTGAAATGCTGTATTGCCAATGTGAGAAATGTGATTGCAGAATAGTTCTGTGCCAGCAATGCGGGAAGAGCAACGGCCCCCAATCCTGCCGCGACCACCCCGGTAACCAGATTTAACAGATATCCGTTTGGATAGCTGGGATATTGCCTGTAATCCTGAATAATGGTCAATATTCTCGCCGTGCTTCCCATCACCATCGCCGTAACAATGTAAATTAAGTACTGCTGTGATATCATTTCCTTCATAACAAACTCCGAATATATTTATTGTTAATATCCCATATTTTCCAAGAATTATGCCTCAAATTCCAAGAAACAAAATGGTAAAAAACAAAAATAAAAACGGCCCAACTTAGAAATGAATTCCTGTTACGGCCGCTTAACATATTTATGATTTTTCGCTATCCGATAAATAATCTGTAAGCTTTTCAATAATTACTTTATAAGTGTTGGCACGGGATGAAAGCAGCATAATGAAAAGGAATATAATTTCATCATCATCAAAATTTTTGCGGTCTTCATATATATTTCTTGCCAGCTCCTCAATATCCTTTTCAAGCTTCGATGTCTCCTTTTGTTCGACCAATAAGAATACCTTATATAATTCACCCAGCCTGTCGCCATCGAAATGATTTTCTTCATATTGGTTCATTATAAGCTTAACATCATCAAGTGACAAAATTTGTTTTAAATAAAATATGTAAATTAAGGATATAATATGTTGAGGATAATATTTTTTATTTTCAGGCTTCGGAATAAGCTCGTTCTTAACATAATTATTTATCATAGACTTAGTCAGTATCTTATCATTAGAGCTGCGTTTATAATGTTCCAGGTTTTCATTCATGAACGAAAGAGCCTGGTCCATGTACAAATTTATATTTGGGATTTTCGCACTTTCAATTTGATTTAAAAATTCGTTATTATTTAAAAAATCTAATAATTCCTCTACTTGCATATTGTGCTCCTTGTTATTGTTTTATTAGTATTATATGGCATTGAAAAAAATTTTTCAAGCAACCATTGACTTTTATTAAAAACAGGAATATC
>DNNV01000348.1 GCA_003497505.1 Clostridiales bacterium
CGTCTTATACTGCTTTTCAATTCCCACCCTCTGATATACTGTGAAAATACCCATCAGCAATGAAAAGCAAATCAGCAGTACAACCAGCTTATCTATTTTATTTAACTTCATTTTTCCAGTTTTTCTCCTTTTCAACTTGTAATATGCAACTAATAGTCCATATTTATTTTCTTAATACGCACACAACCATCTTAACCAGAAATTCCTTTAATACAGGAAGCCTGGCCGGATATCTGAATATATTCCGGAGCGGTTCTTCCGAATAATATTCCACGTTGAATCTGCTATTCTGCAATATTGTTTTTGCTCTTTTTATGGTCATTTTATTTATGTATGAAAAATATTCCGTTCCGTCGCCTCTTTTTCCTATTCTGAATTCTACTCTTTCCTTTCCGTCAGGCAAATCCTTTACAAGCTCCTTGTACGTTTCTATAAGAGTTTTTTCGCTGAAAAAAACATGAACCCACGGCATGCCTATGGCATCGCTGAGATGTGCCCCGTAGGGATGATTGTACGGCGGGAAATTAAGATACAGCCTTCCGTCCTTCTTCAATATTCGGTAGCATTCCTCAAGCACCTTTTCAGGCTCATCCACATGCTCCATTGCATCATTCATTATTATGGTATCGAATGTTTCATCTTCGAAGGGAGTCTTGGATGCATCGGCACACACAAATTCAAATTTGTCCTCCATGCCGAACTTTCTTGCAAGCTGCTCCGCCTCATCCTTGTATTTACCCAGAATTTCAACACCGACTATCCTCTCAACACCCATTGATGCGTAATAAATCGTCTTGCCTGCAGCACCGCAGCCAATATCCAGCACAACCTTGTCCTTAAACATTTCATCAATATTTGTGTGTTTCAGATAAAATTTTATTGTATCAATGCCTTTTTCATACTGCCATTCAGCATATGTTTTTTTGCCCTCGTTATTCAGGTTGAAAGGATGTACCGGCAGCTTGAACATTTTATTTACTGTCATACATAATTTCCGCATATTTTAACCCTCTTCGTCAGATTTTTATTACTTTGCAATTATATCATTTCAAAAAGCCAAATTCAATCATTTGTTACAGCTTTATTACCGCAGTGAATTATGCCTTAGGTTATTATTGGCAAATTGTACTACGGGATTTCTGTCTTTTTATGTTGAAATATTTGTTTCTTTGATATAAAATATCATTACTGCTTAAGAAATACATATAAAGGGAGTGTTCGTTTGAAAAAAATTCTTATAATAACGGTTGTGCTTATATTTGCGCTGACCACTGTAATTTTTGCAGCTCCGGGAGATACAAGCGATCCCATAGTTGTGCTCAGCTATTTGAATGACCGTCTGACAAGCCTTGTAAAGGACTATGGCCTCGAAGACATTAAGGACATAAAAAACCAGATTGGCAAGCTGAGTGAAAATTCTCCATCAACAGGCGGGTCAGGCGGAACAGGCACATCGCCATCTCTTGAAATAGTTGAAATCAATGCTGGCGAAAAAATAATCGGCGGAGCAGGAACAGAGCTAATATTGAGAGGCGGAAAGGCAACCGTAGTTGGAAGCGAACTTGGCGGCCTTACAAACATAACTTTGGGAAAAGACTTCGTTTCAGGCATGGATGTGGTTGCAAACAACCTTTTGATAGTACCCAGAGACGACGGCAGAGGCGTATATACCAATAGCTACGCCATATTCATGGTAAGAGGCTCCTACGAAGTTGTAAAATAAGAAAATTAAAAACAGCACCTGATATTTCTTAAATCTCCGAAAATCATGTGCTGTTCTTCTTTGCTTGTTTCAATGCCTGTTTGTGCAAAATAATCCTGCAGGCCTGCCAAAAGTACTCTGCCTGCTTCGTTGCCGTTCAGAGGATAACACTATATCAATTTTTTTAATTGCTTTTTTTCCATCACTATAACCTAAGTAATATGTATCTTTAAGTTTTCTGTTGTCAAAATTTAATGTTCCGTTGAACAAATTACCCAAGTTCCTTGATGGGTATATTAACAGGATATCCATAGATGGATATTTTCTTTTCAAGGTCTGATAATTTATTTTATCGCAGGAAACAGCAATTATTGTATTGATTCCCCTTTCGTTTAGCGGATAAATAGGAAGCGGGTCATTGATTCCACCATCCACATAATACTGATCACCGATTTTTTCAGGTTGATATATGATTGGTATGGCTGAAGTTGCCAGTAATATATCTTTGATGAAGTTTGTTTCCGGCTTCATTATATGCACATATTGTGTAAATCCGGATTTTCTGCCTTCGTACCAATTCATTGCAGTTCTTAGCGCTCTTACTTCTTCCGGTATTTCTGTCACATTCGCTACTGTCACATAAGTATCTAAGGTTGTTCCCTCTAATTTTTCAAGTCCTACTGTATTCAATAATTCAACAAATCCGTCTCTTGTAAACAAGCTGTCGAATTGAATCTCTTTGCCAAATAAAATCTGCCGTATTGTTTTCGCCAGACTCTCCGAATCCACGCCATCAGTAAAAAACACCTTAGATAAGTCATTGCTCAGCCATATATTTGCAGCTTCCTTCCAATCCATTGTTTGAATCAGAAAGCTGTTTATAGCTCCAATGGATGAGCCGGAGTAAATATCTATATTATTGTTATATCCAAATTCGCAAAGCGCCCTCCACACTCCTATCTGGTAGACACCTTTAGCACCGCCACCGCTTAATACCAATCCTATTCCGGACATAAAATCACCTCTATTCATCTTATGCAAGACTGAATAGAGGGTTATGGGAAATATCAATCCCTGTGCTTATATTTCTTTCTTCCCAGCAAGCTCTTCTATTATTTTTACAAATTCGTCATTTGCTTCATATCCCTGGAACTTCTGCTTATCGTTTTTATTGCTGAATTCGGTGAAGTATTCCTTTTTAACATAGACCTTTTTAGCTTCTATATCGTAATACAAATC
>DNNV01000349.1:0-3157 GCA_003497505.1 Clostridiales bacterium
CCCTTGTTTTGTATTATATAGACATTTTTTTGCATGTCAATAAAAACATGAAATATGCCTTTAACGATTTAGCAATTAACCCTATTCCGGTATACGCTCTTCAAAGAAGATGACCAGCTGGGAATGAATTTTACCCCAGTCATGGCGGCGTCCTGTCCACTTTTTAGTTATATCAATCATTGCCAGGTACAGCATTTTCAAAAGGCTGTCATCATTTGGAAATACAGTCTTGCTTTTTGTGACTTTTCTAAGCTGTCGATTAAATCCCTCAATCGTATTTGTTGTATAAATCAATCTTCTGACCTCTTCAGGATACTTGAAATATGTTGATAAATTAGCCCAATTATCTCTCCAGGATTTTGCTATCTTTGGATATTTAGATTTCCATCTTTCTTCAAAGGAATCAAGTTCTGTTAATGCAATTGCTTCCGTTGGTGCTGCATACACTCTTTTTAAATCTGCCATTAGTGGCTTGAGCTCTTTATATGATACAAATTTTGTAGTGTTTCGAATCTGATGTATTATGCATTGCTGCAGCTCTGTCTGTGGAAATACCGCTTCTATTGCTTGTGGGAAGCCACTTAACCCGTCTACACATGCTATGAGAATATCTTCTACTCCTCGATTTTTTAGTCCATTCATTATGGATAGCCAGAACTTCGCACTTTCATTTTCGCCTACGTACATGCCAAGGACTTCTTTTATTCCATCCATGTTTATTCCTATTGCTATGTAGACTGCTTTCTTAATTATTCTTCCTTCACTTCTAACATGGAAATGTATTGCATCCATAAATACTACTGCATAAAGGCTTTCTAGTGGCCTTTCCTGCCATTCTTTTACTATCGGCAGTACTTTGTCTGTTATTCTGCTTATTGTACTGTCCGAAACATCTATTCCGTATAAATCCTGAAAATGGCTTTCTATATCTGACATGGTCATTCCTTTTGCATACATAGACAGTATTTTTTCTTCCATGTCTTGTGTGACTGTATTTTGATGCTTCTTAATCATTTGAGGTTCATATTCACCGTTTCGGTCTCTTGGGACATTGATATCAAGATCTCCATAGCTTGTATGCATTGTTTTCTTACTGTAGCCGTTTCTGCTGTTGTCGGTGTCTTTGTTTTTGTAGTCATACTTGGAATAGCCTAATTCTTCATCTAATTCGCCTTCTAAGCTTCCATCCAGCACAACCGAGAGCATCTCTCTCATCATATCTTTTACATCATTTCCATCCTTTAATGGATGCTGTTTTAAATATTCCTTTGTCATTTCTCTTAGTGCTTTTTTCTCTGGTGTTTCATTTCTTCTTCCCATACTGAAAAACCTCCATACTGAGTATTTTTATTTTACATCAGTTTGGAGGTTTACACAATCTTTGAAGATGACCCGATATTCCCTTAGGAAATACCGTCTTGCTTTCTGTAACTTTTCTGGGCTGCCGATTAGATCCCTAAATCATATTTGTTGTATAAATCAGTATTCTAACTTCTCGTGGAAATACTTCTTCTATTGCCTGTGGGAAGCTACTTAAGACGTCTACACATGCTATCAGAACCTTCTACTTCTCAAATTTTTAGTCCATTCACTATGGATAGGCAGAACTTCACACTTTCATTTTCGCCTGAATACATGCCAAGGACTTCTTTTAACCCATTCATGTTTATTCCTATTGCTATGTATACTGCCTTCTTAATTAATTCTTCCTTCACTTCTAACGTGGAAATGTATTGCACTCAACCATTGACAAAACATCGAATTGTAATAACTTTTTTATTTATAAATTACGACCTTTATAAATCTTACACTTATTGGGTGGATGTTGTGCCCTTGTAAAAAATAGTTTATAATGGAAAAGGGGAGCAATGCAAAATATTGAAGACAAAAAGAGAATTTGTAATATTGTAACATTAGAAATTGTTAAATGTAATATGTTCAAGGATATATCGCATAGATTCAGTAGAATTAGAGCGACAGAATAAATTTATTCATTAGTTGGTATGATAGGCATTTAGGTAGTGAAAGGAGTAATAGATAATGATTAGAAACCATATAAAATCAATTTTATTTCTTTTGTTAGTTACAGTAATACTTAGTATATTATTATTTAACATTGTATTGTATTTTAAACTGCCATCCCCGATTATGAATATCGACAATTAGCCTTGCCGGATAATTTCAGCTTGCCGGATGCTCGAGTTATAGCAATAGGAACGGCTACGCACGGTAATGCGGAACCATATGATATTGTGATTGAAATGCTTCAGGAAATAAAAGAAAATAAAAGTCGCGTTGCATTGGTTTTAGAAGAAGAGACGGGAGATAGTGTAATAATAAATCAAAATCATTCCTATTATGATAATGATCGAAAAAAGCTTATTGGAACATACAGCGTATATAACAACAGCGAAATGGACCGATTATTATCTTGGGTTAAATCTGAAGATGTTAACTTTTACGGTATTGATATTAAATCGATATACCAAATAGTAGAAGTTGTTAAAGAATTTCTGAATGAAAATGGATATTCGGATATAAATATAGATAAATTACGTTCTAATGCAAATCTGAAATATGAAATGCAAATAAACGAAAAAATTATTGAAAAAATAGAAAATATAATGAACGAATTGTTAAAAAGTGAATCTATAGAAGAACGGGAATTTGATTATATTTCACATCTGGTAAACTGTATACAAATGAATTATGAATATATATTAGGTGGAAGACAAAATAATGTCAGAGATCGCATGATGGCTGAAAATATACTATGGGTTATGGAACATGAATCGAAGTATTATAATAATGAGAATATTTTATTGTTTGCACACAATGGTCATATCATAGAAGATAGTTATGCCTTTGAAAATAATAAGGATATACAGTATATTACAATGGGACATCATTTGTCTATTGATCTTGGTGATAATTATTACACGATTGTAACAGAAGCTAAAAAGAATTCCTTTTTAGCAGTTAATAATATGCACACAGATAAAAGAAAATTGTTTTCAGTTGAACGTAAGGGTTCATTAATAGATGTTATCGGAGCGGAGTCACCAAGTATTAAGTTCTGTACATCAGAATACCTGAAAGAAATAGGCATATCTGTATGGGACCTAACGGTAATAGGATCTTATTTTGATAAAATAAG
>DNNV01000349.1:3193-6793 GCA_003497505.1 Clostridiales bacterium
TTGATAAAATAAGATCCTTTAAGCCTGCTGATTTTACAATTAACACTAATGTAGAAACTTGTTTTGATGCTATGCTATACTACAATCAGCTTACTCCTAATAATTAGAAAACTCAGGAAAATCTTATTTTTGTATAACATAGCATATAAGAGAGTGCTTTTTATTAACGGTAGCCAATCATAGGTGAATATGCCCACGCAACTAATTGTAGCTTATGCCTCATAAACTTTTTTACCGTCAACGTATGTTTTTACAACACGTGTGCTTAGTATTTCCTCATCGTTTTTCAGATTGAATAAATCCTTGTCAAGCAGGATAAAATCTGCAAGCTTGCCCTTTGCTATGGTTCCTTTTATTTTCTCTTCCCTTGACGCATATGCACCTTCTAGGGTATATGCCCTAAGGGCATCATACATGCTCATTTTTTCGTTTTCAAGATAGATTTTCTTCTCGTCTCCGTTTATGTTTTTTCTTGTAACAGCTGTGTAGATGTTAGGCATGGTGTCAAGAGATTCTACGGGGCAGTCTGTACCGAAGGAAACATGTATTCCTTTGTTGAGCATCGTCTGCCATGCGTAGGATGTTTCCGCCAGTTCATCTCCAATTCTGTTTCTTACGATATTCATGTCGTAATCTATAAATATAGGCTGTACTAAAGCTAAAACATCGAGCTTTTTAAATCGGTTCAGAAGATTTTCGTCTGTTATCTGGCAGTGAACGATGCCGTGCCTTGGATGATGTGCAGGATCTTTTTCAACAGCATATTCAATTGCGTCGAGTGCCATTTCTATAGCTCTGTCGCCAATGCCGTGAATGGCAACAGGAATATTGTTTTTATTGGATAACAACACTATCTCATTCAGTTCATCCTGTGTGAACAGCACGATTCCGTCTGTTGAAGAGTCATCGCTGTAAGGGTTTCTAAGGGCTGCAGTCCTTGCTCCCAATGATCCGTCACAAAGAAGCTTTATGCAGGTTACACGGTATTTTTCATTTCCGTAACCGAATTTATATCCCTTGTCAAAGAACTTCTGAATTTCAGGTACCTTTTGTATTAGACACTGTTCACCGATACGTATGTTGAGTTTACCTTCTTCGTCCAATTCACGGAACGACTTGAACAGCATGTTGTAATCATTGTTGGGCATATAGCCTATATCATCGGACTGTACTGATGTAAGGCCCTGTGCGAAGGCTCCCTGCTGTGCATCGTAAACTATGTTTTTCAATGTATCCAGATTTAAGGTTGAAATGTTTGCCTTAACAATTTCCAAGAGATTTTCCTTGATTACACCGTTAGGTTCTCCGTCAGGGAGGACTTCAACAAGGTTTCCGTATTGTGGTGCTGTCTCCCTTGTAAGGTTAACTATTTTCATGGCTGCAGAGTTCAAAACTCCTATGTGGAAGCATGCACGCATAATTATAGTAGGGACATCTCCTGTTATGTCGTCTAAGTCAAATTTGTTAGGGAATCTTTTTTCATCATTAAAATAATCATGATTCCAGCCTTCGCCTTCCAGCCAAGATTCATCACTTACATCTCTTTCCTGCAATCTTGCTTTAAGGCGTTCTCTTACTTCACCGAGACTCTTTGTGCCTACTAAATTCACGCACCTCATGCTCTTGGCGTAGTGTATAAAATGAATGTGGGAATCATTAAATCCCGGAAGCACAAATCTCCCTCCCAAATCAACCTCTGTAAAAGAGAGATTATCTGAGCTTAAATATTCCCTTGCACCATTTTCATTTCCCACATATACAAATTTGTTTCCGTCAACAACAAAGGCTTCAGCTGTAGAATTCACGTCCTCCATTGTGTGCACATTTCCGTTTTTATATAGTGTTATCAATTTCTACCTCCTATTGTTAATAAGTATTAATTAGCTTCTTTTTTTAATTTCTTGTCAAAATACACATAAACAACACATCCTATGGCCGGTACGACAAAACCGATAAGTGCTGTTATAGGATCCTCAATAAATGTGTTGATCATTAATCCTGCAAATATTAAAATTGTAATAATTACAGTAATAGGGTATCCCCACATTTTGTACGGTCTTTCAAGATCAGGATACTTCTTGCGGTAAATCAATACAGCAACAACAACCAGCACATTGAACAGCATTCCCGAGAAAACAACCATGGATGTAAGCTGGTCGAGGTTTCTGGATAATACAAGTATAACAGATATCACGCACTGGCCTATAAGTGATACGTGAGGAACCTTGTATTTTGGGTGAAGTTTGCCGTAGCTTTTGAAGAAGTGACCTTCTTTTGCCATTGCATAATATGTTCTCGGAAAGGAAAGTATCATTCCGTTCAGGGAACCGAACATAGAAATTATCATGCCCACCAATACAATTGTCCCGCCTACACCGCCGAAAATTCTTTTGGCAACTTCAGTTCCGAGATAATAATTGTCAGCCTGTATGTAGGAAATGATATCCTCGTGAGGCAATACTCTGTAAATTGCGTAGTTAAACAAGGTATAAAGAACCAAGATTCCGCCTATGGCAATTATTATTGCAAGAGGAAGATTTTTCTTCGGGTTTTTCATTTCCTCGGCTACAGTATTCAGATTTGTCCATCCCTCATATGCCCACAATGTTGCCACGGTTGCAAATGCAATCATTCCAAACATGCTGCCGATAGATACGGTGCTTCCGTCAGCAGGCATGAGGCTTAAATCAGGAGTTTGTTTTCCGAAAATCAGTGCTCCGAACAATATCAGTCCGATTGGTATCAGCTTAGCAACCATTGAAACATTTTGCAGTATGGAGGCCCTTTTAACTCCGAAATAATTATAGGCAGTAAGTCCGACAATTAATATTATAGCAATTATTTTTATTCCTGTCTCATTGATATCAAAAAAACTTTTTAGTGCATTGGGAAGGGCTACTGCAACTGCCGCTATGGATCCTGCGCCGCTGATGAGCCAGCTTGCAAATCCGTACAAAAATCCTACTGCAGGGTGATATGCTTCATTCAGGTAAACTACCATACCTCCGGCAACCGGCCTTGAGGCTCCAAGTTCGGCAAAGCACAATCCTCCAAGCAGTGATACAACACCTCCGACTATCCAGCAAATAAGTGCGAGACCCAGGCTCATGCCTGTTCGCATCAATACATAGGAACCTAAATAGAATATTCCGGAACCAATCATTATGCCGCCGATGATGCTTACTCCGCCGAATACGCCGATTTCTTGTTTGAACTCGGACGTGTTCGGTTCAATTGTAGTGATGTTTTCATTTTTACTCATAAAGCTTCTCCTTTTTTATTTTGTGAGATTGTTAATATAATAGCAATTATTATGCCAAGTATTAATTGCATATATTAATACTAATGCTGTGTAAAATCAACAGGTATTTTTATAATGACAAAAAACAATAGGATTAAATCCTATTTAGTCCTATTGTTGCGCAATGTATATTACCGTAAATTTGATTTCTTTAAAACTTACAATAATATGAAGTTTGAAAGTACTAAAGTAGGGAAATGAGTAAGGTAAATAAAAAATAATAAATCATGTTAAAATAAAAATTCATATTGATATTTTATATTATAGAATTGTAAAATTATGTATAAGTATATGATGTT